>JALYIA010000053.1 GCA_030776065.1 Acidobacteriota bacterium | reverse complement strand
GAACTGGGTCTCAAGCGTGAAGTAGATGCGCTTCGCCTTCTGCTTCTCGCGAAGCTGAAGACCGTAGCCGACCACCTTCTTGACCTTGCGCGACTGGCCGTGCTGGCCTGGAGGAAAGTTACGCTTCTCGATAGGACATTTTTCGGAGAAGCATTTCGCGCCCTTAAGGAAGAGCTTGACGCCGTCGCGGCGGCAGAGGCGGCAGACGGGTCCTGTATAACGTGCCATTTGTATTACTCCTTTACTTCAGGTGTCGATCGGTTTACACGCGTTTGCGTTTCATCCCGATCCGGTTCAAGACCATATTTCTTCAAATTTTGGGCGGCCAGCTTTTCTCCCTGTCGTTCGGGGTAGGACATGAAAACACCCAGTAAAACAGAACATAAAATGCCAACCAACCCAACGTAGCGATCCGCCTTATAAGCGCGGTACGCAAGCAACAAGATGCACGCCAGAGCAATCAGCCGGATCCCTTGCCACACGATGCGAGTTCTTGATCGCTGTGCCATTGGCATCCGACTCGACCTTACACTCTGCGGCGTTTCGGCGGGCGGCAGCCGTTGTGCGGCATCGGCGTAACGTCGCGAATGCTGCGCACTTCGATACCTGTTGTCGCAAGCGCGCGGATCGCGGACTCGCGGCCGGAGCCGGGACCGGAGACGCGCACATCCACCGAGCGGAGGCCGTGGTCGCGGGCCGCGGTGGCGGCGTTCTGCGCGGCCTGCTGCGCGGCGAACGGAGTGCCCTTGCGGGAGCCGCGGAAGCCGAGCGAGCCCGAGGACTTCCAGGAGAGCGTATTGCCCTGCTGGTCCGTGATCGTGACGATCGTGTTGTTGAAGCTGGCCTGGATGAACACCAGGCCGTACGGAACGTTCTTCCGCTCGCGCTTCTTGAACTTCTTGTTCTTGCCGGCGGTCTTCGCCCCGGCTGCCTTGTTCTGAGTCTTCGCCATGGCTTACTTCACCGCCTTCTTCTTGCCGGCTACCGTGCCCTTGCGCGGTCCCTTGCGGGTGCGGGCGTTGGTGTGCGTACGCTGTCCGCGAACCGGCAGCGAACGGCGGTGACGGAGTCCACGGTAGGACTGGATCTCGATCAGACGCTTGATGTTGAGGGAGATGTCCTTGCGGAGATCGCCTTCGATCCCGCCCTGAGCCTCGATCACCTGACGGATGCGGTTGAGCGAGTCCTCATCGAGCGTGCCGACTTTGGCGAAGGGATCGACGTCCGCAGCGGCGAGGATCTTGGCCGCGCGCGAGTCGCCGATTCCGAAGATATAGGTGAGTCCGATGCGAACCTGTTTGTTGTTCGGAACATCGACTCCGGCAATACGTGCCATGTGGGTTCCTTTTCGTTGTGGCTCAGAGGCGCTGATGGCCGGGGAGCGGGGTTGTGGACTTCGGTTGTTCCGTCAGGTTCGACGCAAGCCTTGACTTCGGCTAACTAGCCCGACGGGGCCGGTGATACGGAGGGTTTAGGGTCGAGGGTTTAGGGGTTAGAACACTGTTGCTCGGAACGGGCTCGTAGACCCTGGGCCCTGTTCCCTAGACCCTGGCTTCTTAGCCCTGGCGCTGTTTGTGCTTGGCGTTTTCGCAGATGACACGAACGACGCCGCGGCGGTGGATGACTTTGCACTTGTCGCAGATCTTCTTGACTGAGGCGCGGACCTTCATTATTCAAAACTCCTAAAGCAGCCGTCAGCTTGTAGCCGTTAGCTTGTAGCCAACGGCGGGCCGACGCAGCTTGTCCATTCTTTGTTTCAGCTAGAAGCTAAGAGCTAGTGGCTGATCTTTCGTCTACTTGTAGCGGTAGACGATGCGGCCGCGGTTGAGATCATACGGGCTGAGCTCGATCGCGACCCGGTCGCCGGGGAGGATGCGAATGAAGTTCTTGCGCATGCGTCCGGAGACGTGCGCAAGGGCCTGATGCTTGTTTTCAAGCTCGACCTTGAACATCGCATTGGGCAGGGTCTCAACGACCACAGCCATCACTTCAATTGCATCTTCCTTCGACAAACGATCTCCTTGGCGGACGTTCGGGGGCTCTTCGCTTCAGCGGACCCGTACGCCACGCAGCTGCAAGCCGAAGCACGCAGCATTTTTGAGTATAACCGGATCGGCCGGCAAAATCCATTCGATTGCTGCGATTCAGCGGGTAAGAACCAGCGGGCCGTCCTTCGTGATCGCTACGGTGTGCTCGAAGTGCGCGCTGTAGCTCCCGTCGACCGTTACGGTGGTCCAGCGGTCCGGCAGCACCTTCACCTCGGCCCCGCCTGCGTTGATCATCGGCTCGATCGCGAGCACCATGCCCGCCTTCAGCCGGGGGCCCTTGCCGCGTGCCCCGAAGTTCGGCACCTGCGGATCTTCGTGCATGGAACGGCCGATGCCGTGGCCCACAAACTCCCGAACCACACCGAAGCCGGCCGCCTCGCACATCTCCTGCACGGCAAAGGAGATGTCGCCCAGCCGCCCACCGGGCACCGCCGCCAGGATGGCCCGTTCGAGCGAGGCGGCAGTCACGTCGAGCAGCTTCTTCGTTGCGGGCGACGGCGTTCCGATCGCATACGTCACGGCACAATCCGAGTAGAAGCCGTCTACGATCACCCCGCAATCGATCGAGACGATGTCGCCCGGGTTGAGCACACGCTTGGCCGACGGAATGCCGTGCACAACCTCGCTGTTGACCGAGGTACACAGCGCGGCCGGGAAGCCGTGATAGCCCTTGAACGCCGCCACAGCGCGCAGCTCCGCGATCTTCCGCACTGCGGCGTTCTCGAGGTCCATCGTCGTAGCCCCTGGCTGCACCACTGGGCGGATGGCCTCATGCACCTGGCGCAGCACCTCCCCGGAGCGGCGCATGGTCTCGATCTCGGCGGCGGTCTTCAGAAAGATGGGCATAGGCGAAGCGTGTGGTTCAGGCTGCGAGATCCGGCGAAGCGTCTGCCGTCGTGGACTGCGAATACGATACGTCGGCCGAGCTCACCCGTGGGCCGCGGAGCGGAGCCGGTGGAGGGCGGCATCGATCACAGAGGTAACCTCCGCGACCGGCAGAGCGCCATCGACCTCCTCGAAGCGGCCGAGCGAGCGGTAGTGGGCGATCACCGGGGCCGTCTGCTGCTCAAACGCCTTCATACGCTCGATGAAGACGGGTTCGGTGTCGTCCGGACGCTGGATCAGGCCCGCGCCTTCGAGGTCGCACCGGCCCGCCACCGAGGGCGGGTTCGAGTAGATGTTGTAGATGCTCTTGCAGGTGGGGCAGATGCGGCGGCCCGTAATCCTGCGGAGGAGCTGCTCGTACGCCACCACGATACTGACCGCAACCACCGGCAAGGCAGCCGCGGCCGCGAGCGTGCTGTCCAGGAACCCCGCCTGATCGAGCGTGCGCGGATAGCCATCCAGGATATATCCGCAGGCCGTGTCCGGCTCCGCAAGGCGGCTGAGCACCATCTGGTTCACCAGCGCATCGCTGACCAACTGGCCCGCATCCATGGTGGCCTTGGCCTCCAGTCCAAGCCTGGTGCCGCGGGCGATGTTGGCGCGCAGCAGGTCGCCGGTCGAGATCTGCGGGATGCCGTATTCGCCGACGAAGAGCTGCGCCTGGGTTCCCTTGCCTACCCCCGGGGCGCCAAGCAGAAGCACCGGGCCGGGCAGAAACGTGGTCGCGGCAGGCGCCGCAGTCTGGGTGAGGGGAGCGGGTATCAACGTCCGATGCCCTACCAGCTGCGCCGGCCGCGGATGCGCCCGCTCTTCGGAGAGAAGCCGTCGTAGTGCCGCATGATCAGCTGGGACTCGATCTGCTGCACCGTATCCATCGCGACGCCCACCACGATCAGCAGCGAGGTGCCGCCGAAGTAGAAGTTGAAGCCGAAGCCCTGGGTGACGAAGGTCGGAAGCCGGTCGAACGCACCGCCGATCAGCCAGAGATGGTTCAGGTGGATGCCGGAGATCAGGATGGTCGGGATGATCGAGATGATGATCAGGTAGATGGCGCCCACCAGCGTGATGCGCGTGAGCACGTCGTTGATGAAGTCCGAGGTGCGGCGGCCCGGGCGGATGCCGGGGATGAAGCCGCCGTACTTGCGCATGTTGTCGGCGATATCGTCCGGCCGGAAGACGATGGAGATATAGAAGTAGGCGAAGAAGATGATGGCCGCGATGTAGAGAAGCTCGTACCACGGCTCTCCCGGGGCCAGGTTGCGGAAGATGGGGCCGAGGAACGTGGTGTCGATCAGCTTGGGCGAGCCGAAGAAGCTCAAGTTCTGGAGCAGAAGCGGCGCGGAGAGGATGGAGCTGGCGAAGATGACCGGCATCACGCCGCCGGAGTTCACCTTCAGGGGCAGATGGGTGGATTGGCCTCCCATCATCTTGCGGCCGACGATGCGCTTGGCGTACTGCACCTGGATGCGGCGCTCCGAGCGCTCGACGAAGACGATGAACGCCACCACGCTCAACATAGCCACGATAAGGATCACCAGGACGAGCGGCGTCAGCGCTCCCCAGGTGTTGTCCCGGAACTTGGCGTAGAGATCCATGATGCCGCGGGGAAGGCCCACGACGATGCCGGTAAAGATCAGCAGGCTCATGCCGTTGCCGATGCCGCGCTCGGTGATCTGCTCGCCCAGCCACATGATGAAGGCGGTGCCTGTGGTCAGCGTGATCACGCACATGGGCAGGAAGGCGCCGCGCGGGATGTTGACCATGTTCGATCCGGAGCTCGTCAGCGTAAGGCCGATCGCGAAGGACTGCACGATGGCGAGCAGCACCGTGACGTAGCGGGTCCACTGCGTGATCTTGCGGCGGCCGAGCTCGCCTTCCTTCTGCAGCTTGGCGAGCGGCTCGTAGATGACGGTGAGCAGCTGGAAGATGATCGATGCCGTGATGTACGGCATGATGCCCAGGGCGAAGATGGTCAGGCGGCGGAGATTGCCGCCGGTGAACAGGTCCGCCAGCCCAAGCGCCGAGCCGGAGTTGGCGTTGAAGTACTGCGCCAGCGCGTCCGCGTTGATGCCCGGGGTGGGGACAAACGCGCCGAGGCGATACACGGCGAGCAGTCCCAGCGTAAACAGAACACGTTTGCGGAGGTCGGGAATGCGAAAGATATTGGCGAATTTCTCAAACACGCGGAGACCTCTGGTAGTGCCGAGACTCCGGCCGCCCGGGCCGTAGTTCTCGTGTGGTGAGTCTAATCCAAGCTCCGGGCAGAAACACACCCGACGGCCACACTTCCGAAGCGGCTAGCCAATCAGGATTGCCTTGCCGCCGGCCTTCTCGATCGCCTCCTGCGCGGTCTTCGAGAACTTGTGCGCGTGGACGGTGACCGGCACGGTGATCTCGCCGTTGTTCAGGATCTTGATCAGCCCGTTCTTCTTGCGCAGCAGGCCGAGCGAGACGATGGTCTCGAGCGTGAACTCGGTACCGGGCGCGGAGGCCACGATCTCGGCGATCCGGTCCAGCCCAAGCACGGTGTACTCGGTGCGGAAGATGTTGTTGAACCCGCGCTTCGGCAGGCGACGGTGAAGGGGCATCTGGCCGCCTTCGAAGCCGCGCATCAGCGACGAGCCGGAGCGCGAACCCTGCCCCTTGTGGCCGCGCGTGGAGGTCTTACCCATGCCGGAGCCCATACCCCGGCCGACGCGCTTCTTGCTTTCATTGGCCTTCTTGGGCGGCCGGAGGTTGGAGAGATTGCGGATTGCCATGGTGTTTCCTCGCTATAACGCCGGCCTCGGAGGGCCGACTCGCTTGGGGGAGCTGCCTGTGCGATTCACAGCTCCAACGTGATCCGTACGCTGCCGCGCACGGGTGAGACAAAAGACGTGGCTCTACTCGACCACGCGGACCAGATGGGGGACCTTCGCGACCATGCCGCGGATCGACGGGGTATCCTCGCGCTCCACGACCTGGTGCAGCCGCGTGAAGCCGAGACCCTTGACCACGGACTTGTGCTTGACGGGGGTGCAGATCTGCGAGCGGAAGTACTGCAGCTTGATCGTGGCGACTTCGTTTGCCATGGTGAAACTCCTGGTGAGGATGCGTTCCCGGGTGACGCTCGACTGCCGCCCGGAGGTTGGTGTCCAGGCTGGGCCCGGACCGTTCAGGGAACAAGCGAAGGGCTAGAGCTCATCGACCGATTTGCCGCGCAGCGCTGCGACTTCTTCCTTGTTGCGCAGCTGGATCAGCGCGTCAAACGTCGCTTTGATCACGTTGTGGGGGTTCGCCGAACCGAGCGACTTGGTCAACACGTTCTGCACGCCGGCCGAGGTCATGACGGCGCGTACCGTCTTGCCCGCGATCACGCCCGTGCCCTCGGGAGCCGGCTTCAGCATCACCGATCCGGCGCCGAAGCTGCCAAGCACCTGGTGTGGAATCGTCGTCTGCGTCAGGTTGATCCGGAAGAGGTTCTTCTTGGCGGCCTCGATCCCCTTGCGAATCGCCTGGGGGACCTCCTTCGCCTTGCCGGAGCCGTAGCCGACCACACCTTCACCCGGATCGCCGACCACAACCAGCGCGGCAAACGACATGTTCTTGCCGCCCTTGACGACCTTCGTGACACGGTTGATCGAGACAACCTCATCCTTCAGGTTCAGGCGGTTCGCGTCGACTTTTTTCTTCTGAATTGCCATCTGTGCCATCCATCTTTCCGGCTGCCCCCTCGGGGGAGCCAAACCACTTGACTAGAACGTCAGCCCTGACGCCCCGAGACCGGGCCGCCCTGAAAGCCGACCTCAGGCCGAAACCCTAGAACTCCAGACCGGCTTCCCGCGCAGCCTCGGCCAGCGCCTTCACGCGGCCGTGGTACAGGTATCCGCCACGGTCGAAGACCACCTTCTTGATGCCCTTGGCCTGCGCGCGCTCGGCGATCAGCGTGCCAATCTTCTTCGCGGCTTCGACGTTTCCGCCGTACACGCCTTCCGCTGTCTTCTTGCCGAACGACGAGGCCGAGGCCAGCGTGACGCCGTTCTGATCGTCGATCAGCTGCGTGTAGATGTGGTTCAGCGAACGATACACGTTGAGGCGTGGACGCTCGGCCGTGCCGGACATCTTCTCCCGGATCCTGGTGTGGACACGCTGCCGGATTACGTTGCGCTGACGTGGACTGATCATGGTGTTCTTCCTTCCTAGTGGCGTACCCGGAGTGCCGGGGACGTTCGGGTTGATATGGGGACTCAGGGATCAGGCTCCGGGGATCAGAAAGCACGGAAGCTGTCTCCGTGATCCCGGGGGCCTGACCGCTCGTTACTTGGCTCCGGTCTTTCCAACCTTCTTCTTCAGGCGCTCGCCGGTGTACCGGACGCCCTTGTTCTTGTACGGATCCGGCTTGCGCAGCGAACGCATGTCGGCGGCAACCTGGCCGACCTTCTGGCGGTCGATGCCCGAGATCGTCAGGTGCGTCTGCTTCGGGTCGATGACCACATCGATCCCGGTGGGCAGGGGAAACTCAATCGGGTGGGAGTAGCCCAGCGTGAACACCACGGTGTTCTTGCCCTTCAGCTCCGCGCGGTATCCGATGCCCACGATGTCCAGGTCCCTGGTCCAGCCGGTGGTGACGCCGGTCACCGCATTGAACACCAGAGCCCGGGCGAGACCGTGGAACGCGGCCTGCTTGTCGTTTTCGCGCTCGGCAATCAGCGTGCCGTCCTTTTGGACCAGCTTGATGCCGCCGGGGAGCAGCGCCGAGACCTTGCCCTTCGGGCCTTCGACCAGAACGGAGGTTCCGCCGTCGGCGATCGTGTACTTCACGCCGGCGGGCAGAGGAATGGGCTTCTTACCAATACGAGACATTGCGAATCCTTTGCTTGGCTTGCGAGTCCCTCAACCGCGGTTGAGTTCCACTGCATCCTTTGGAGCAAGGGCCAGAGTTCAGGCCCCCAAAACGAATCTCTTACGCTTCAAGACGAATCTCTTACGCTGGGCTGAGCCCCGAACGCGGGGCTTTGCCTTCTTCTTACCAGACCTCGCACAGCACTTCGCCGCCGACACCTTCGCGCCGTGCCTGCCGTCCGGTCATTACCCCTTTCGGAGTGGTCATAATCGAGATACCGAGGCCTCCCTGGACGCGGCGAATCTCGTCGCGGCCAAGGTATACGCGGCAGCCCGGGCGCGAGACGCGATGGAGGTCCCGGATGGCTGCTTCGTTGTTGGCGCCGTACTTCAGGTACACGCGCAGGACCTTCATGCCACCCTCTTCGGCCGGCTTGTAGTTGGCGATGTAGCCCTCTTCCTTCAGGATGCGGGCGATCTCCGCCTTCAAACGCGAGGCGGGGACGTCAAGCTTCTGGTGGCGCGCGCGGATGGAGTTGCGGATGCGCGTCAGAAAGTCGGCTACGGGATCGGTCAGATTCATTCCTTCTCCTTCATCCCCCGTTCGCCCTGGCCGCGATACGCGCGCAAGGAACCTGCGGGGATGTTGCTGCGTTCAATGTGCCTGGAGTGATGCAGGCCGCGTTGGTCGGTTCGGCATTGGTCTCTCAGACGTCTGCACCGCAGGCGCGAAGCCCTGGTGAGGTCTCTGAAAGGTACAGAACAAAAACAACAGCACGTACAGTATACAGCCTGGCGCTAAGCCGCGTACAAGCCGCGAGCTGCTCTACCAGAGCTGCTCTACCAGCTGGATTTGACGACGCCCGGGATCTCGCCCTTCAGCGCGAGTCCGCGGAAGCAGAGACGGCACACCCCGAACTTGCGCAGAAACGCGCGCGGACGGCCGCACAGCTGGCAGCGGTTGTGCTGGCGGGATTTGAACTTCGGCTTCTTTGCGTCTTTGACGCGCTTTGCAGTGGTTGCCATAATGTCGACTCTCTATCCTGTTACAGACTTCGGTATACGGTTCTGACTGTTGCGTTTAAGCGCCCACGCGGAAGGGCATGCCAAACGCCTTCAGCAGCGCGCGTGCTCCATTGTCGTCGGCGGCGGTGGTCACGATCGTCACGTTCATGCCCTTGGTCTTGTCGACCTTCGCATAATCGATCTCGGCAAAGATCAACTGATCGCGCAGACCCAGGGTGTAGTTGCCGCGTCCGTCAAAGCTCTTCGACGAAACGCCGCGGAAGTCGCGAACCCGGGGAAGCGCGATCGACACCAGCCGATCCAGAAACTCGTACATCTTGTCCCCGCGCAGCGTCACCATCGCGCCGATCGGCATGCCTTCGCGCACCTTGAACGCAGCGATCGACTTCTTCGCCTTTGTGGTGACCGGCTTCTGCCCTGCGATGGCGGCTAGATCGGCCAGCAGCGGGTCCATGATCTTGACGTTCTGGGTCGCCTCGCCCAGCCCCATGTTGATCACGATCTTGTCCAGCCGGGGAATCGCCATCGCGTTCGTGATTCCGAGCTCCTTCGCGATCGCGGGACGGATCTCTGTCAGGTACTTCTCTTTGAATCGTGCTGTTGCCATCGGTGTGCTTCGCTTTCTCCACGGTCTGCGGGGTGGGTACCGTTGCGTGGGGTAAACCTGGTTAGATACCAGCACGGCAGCTTCGCCGCTTGGCGCCTACTTCTTCTTGTCGGCGATCGTGGCGCCGGTGGTGCGTGCTACGCGGAACTTGCGGTCGCCTTCCACACGGCTGCCGATCCGGGTGCGCTTGCCGTCCCCATCGAGCAGCATCACGTTCGAGAGATGGATGGTCGCCTCCTGCTCGGCGATGCCGCCCTTGATGTTGCGCTGCGGGTTCGGCTTCACGTGCTTCTTCACCATCATGACGCCTTCGACCAGAAGCCGGTTCTTGTCGCCCAGCACGCGGAGGACACGCCCCTGCTTGCCTTTGTCCTTGCCGGCGATGACTTCCACCCGGTCGTTACGCTTGATCTTGATCCCTGCCATGGTGTTCCCTTCCCTCGACGATCGTTGTTGCGGGCGGAGCCGGAATCCGCGGTTGAGACGTCGTCCGTTGTACGTTGTACGGGGTGGGCGCTCAACGAAGAACGGACCCCGTACACCCTGGAACTAGATAACTTCAGGTGCGAGCGAGACGATCTTCAGGAACTTCTTCTCGCGCAACTCGCGGGCCACGGGGCCGAAGACGCGGGTGCCGACCGGCTCCATCGCATCGTTGATCACCACGGCGGCGTTCTGGTCGAACCGGATGTAGGTTCCGTCGCGGCGGCGCGCCTCCTTGCGCAGGCGGACGATGACGGCCTTCACCACCTTGCCCTTCTTCACCGTGCCGTCCGGCGAGGCTTCCTTGACCGCGGCCGTGACCACATCGCCGAGACCGGCCTTCTTGCCCAGGCCTCCGCCGAGCGGCAGGATGACCTGCAGCTTGCGTGCGCCGGAGTTGTCGGCGACCTCGAGCATCGTTCTCATCTGTACGGACATGTTCGTTCTCCTGGGCGGAAGCCCTGGGGCGGATCGCGCCCCCTAACCTGTTACGTGCAGCACAGCAGCCGGAGCAGCCTAAGCGACCGCTGCGGTCTTGACCTCGTCCAGCTGCGACAACGCCGACCGGCGCACGATCTCCTCGAGCGCCCAGCGCTTCAGCTTGGAGAGCGGCCGGCTTTCGCGGATGCGGACCACATCCCCCACACGGGCCGAGTTCTGCTCGTCGTGTGCGTAGAACTTCTTGTTGGACTTCATGACGCGCTTGTACTTCGGGTGAGCCTTGCGCATCTCGACCTCGACCACAATGGTCTTCTGCATCTTGGTCGAGACCACAACGCCGACCTTCTCGTTGCGGCGCGTGGCGGGCGCTTCGGGAGCCGCCGCAGGAGTGGAGGTAGTGTCTGCCATGTTAGTCCTTCTTCGCTTTCTTGCGGCTGGACCGCGCAGGGGCGGCGGCTGCTGCTTGCGCGGGAGCCGCGGAGGCGAGGGTGCGCTCGCGGGCTACAGTCTGGATGCGGGCGATATCGAGCTTCAGCACACGCAGCTTCTTGATGCCCTCGGTGTTGCCGAGGCTCTTCTGGAAGCGGATGCGGAAGAGCTGCTCGGCCGCCTTGGCCTGCTCGCTCTTGAGCTCCTCATCGGAAAGGTTGCGGATCTTGGTCAGTTCCATAATGTCTTCTCTCAATGCAATGCAAAAATGCTGGACTGCGCTTACTTGGCCGCGACCGTGGCCTTCACGTCGTGCCGCTGAATGAATGCCGTGCGCAAGGGGAGCTTGTGCGCTGCGAGCCGCATGGCCTCGCGTGCGACCTCGGGCGCCACGCCCTCCATCTCGAACAGGATCTTGCCGGGACGGATCACGCAGACCCAGTGGTCCGGCGCGCCCTTGCCCTTGCCCATACGGGTCTCAGCCGGCTTCTTCGTGATCGGCTTGTCCGGGAACAGGCGAAGCCACACCTTGCCGCCGCGCTTGATGAAGCGCGTCATCGCGATACGGCTGGCCTCGATCTGGCGATCCGTGATGTAGCCGCACTCCTGAGCCTTCAGACCGTACTCTCCGAACGAGAGGTCGGAGCCGCGCCAGGCCTTGCCCTTCATGCGGCCGCGCTGCTGCTTGCGGTACTTGACCTTCTTTGGCATCAACATGTGAAAACCCTCTGACTTTCCAACTCGCGGTCCCCGGAACCTGCGCCCCGGGCCGGATGGTGCTGCTCTCTAGAACACGCCTGTGGTTGTGCCCTGGTTCTGGCGCTTCTTCTGCTCGTAGATATCGCCGCGGTACACCCAGGTCTTCACCCCGATGATCCCGTAGGTGGTCTTCGCCTCGGCAAAGCCGTAGTCGATGTCCGCACGCAGCGTGTGCAGCGGAAGACGTCCCTGCAGATACCACTCCGACCGCGCGATCTCGTTGCCGTTCAGACGGCCGGAGACGCGGACCTTGATCCCCTTGCATCCGAAGCGCAGCGCCGAGTCCACGCTCTTGCGCATGGCGCGGCGGAAGCTGACGCGCTTCTCGAGCTGCAGCGCGATGTTCTCCGCGACCAGCTGCGCATCCAGCTCAGGCTTGTTCACCTCGAGGATGTCGATAAACACCTCGCGGTTGGTGTGCTTCTGGATGTCCGCCTTGAGCTTATCGATCTCGGCGCCCTTGCGGCCGATGATGATTCCCGGACGCGCGGTGCGGATGATCAGCCGCAGCTTGTTGCCGGGACGCTCCACCTCAACCGAGCTCACCCCGGCGGCCTTGAGCTTCTCGCGCAGCTCGGCCTTGAGCTTAACGTCCTCGACCAGCAGCTTGTCGTAGCCGCGCTCCACAAACCAGCGCGACTTCCACGGCTTGTTGATGCCGAGGCGAAAACCATACGGATGGACCTTCTGTCCCATAGCTTCCCTTTACTTCGCCCCGTATCCGGTTGAGCCGGAGGGGCATGGTGCAAAACCTTTATTTTACCGGAAGAATCTCCGGCCCGCCCGCGTTTCAGGCCTACTTCGCGGCTGTCTTCTTGCCGGCCGCCTTCTTGGCCGGAACCTTCTTGGCAGCGGTCTTCTTGGCAGCGGTCTTCTTGGCCGTACCCTTCGCCGCGCCCTTCGCCTTCGCGTCCACAACGGGGGCATCCGAGGATGCAGCGCTCGTTAGAGCGGCGCTCTTCTTCTCCGCCACCGTCACGATGATGTGCGCCAGCCTGCGCTGGTAGCGAAACGCACGGCCCATCGGTGCAGGACGAATCCGCTTCATGCGCGGGCCTTCGTTGGCCACCGCCGTGCGGACGTACAGATTGTCCACATCGACGTCGAGCCCCTGCTCCTGCGAGACGTCGTTCGCGTTCTGGATCGCCGAGCGAAGGACCTTCTCGATCACCGGCCCGATTCGCTTGGGGGAGAAGTGAACCGTGGTGAGCGCCTGCTCCACCCGCATCCCCTTGATCGTGTCGAGAACCAGCTTCGCCTTCTGCGGGCTGGTGCGCTGGAACTTGGCCTCAGCGCGAAACTCCCTCACATTGTTGACTGCACTCTTCGGCATAACGTCCGTCCTTCACAACTGAAAAATCTTCGGTGGAGCAGATCCCTCGGGCCCTCGTCGAGCGCCCGCGGTTACTTGGGTTTGGCGCTCTCGGCGGCACGCGCGGAGTGGCCCTTGAACGTGCGCGTGGCGGCGAACTCGCCCAGCTTGTGGCCGACCATGTTTTCCGTCACGTACACCGGGATAAACTTGCGCCCGTTGTGCACCGCGATCGTATGGCCCACCATGTCGGGGAAGATCGTCGAGCGCCGCGACCACGTGCGCAGCACCTTCTTGTCGTTGGTCTGGTTCATCACGTTGATCTTCGTCTGAAGATGCGCGTCGATGAAGGGACCCTTTTTTGCGGAACGTGCCATGTGTTAGCTCCAGAACTTCGGTTGTATCCTGCTGCCCGCCACTACGTGCTGCGACGGCTGACGCGGAACGTATCCGTCCGCTTTGACGGTTACCGCATCACTTGCTTCTGCGGCTGACCCGGAACGTATCGGTCCGCTTGTTGTTGCGTGTCTTGTACCCACGGGTAGGCTGTCCCCAGGGGGTAACCGGGTGACGCCCGCCGGAGGTCTTGCCTTCACCACCGCCGTGCGGATGATCGACCGGGTTCATCGAGACGCCGCGGTTGGCAGGACGGATGCCCTTCCACCGGTTGCGTCCAGCCTTGCCGATCGTCACGTTCTCGTGGTCCGTGTTGCCTACCTGGCCGACCGTGGCCATGCACTCGACCAGCACGCGGCGTGTCTCGCCTGAAGGCAGCTTCAACAGCGCGTACACACCCTCCTTCGCGACCAGCTGCGCGGAGGATCCCGCGGAACGCGCCATCTGCGCGCCCTTGCCCGGCCGGAGTTCGATGTTGTGCACCGTCGTGCCGGCGGGGATGTTCTTGAGCGGCAGCGAATTGCCTACAAGGATGTCCGCATCCGGACCGCTCATGATCGTCTGCCCCACCTTCAACCCGACCGGCTGAATGATGTACCGCTTCTCGCCATCCGCATAGTGGACCAGCGCGATCCGCGAGCTGCGATTCGGGTCGTACTCGATCGTTGCGACCGTCGCCGGGATCCCGAACTTGTCGCGCTTGAAGTCGATCAGGCGAAGCTTCTGCTTGTGCCCGCCGCCCTGGTGACGAACCGCGAGACGGCCGGTGGAGCTGCGTCCGCCCGTGCGCTGCTTCACTGCGAGCAGAGGCTTGTGCGGCTTGTCCGTCGTCAGGTCGTCGTTGACGAGCTTCGTCTGGAAGCGGAGCGTCGGTGTAATCGGTCGAAAGGATTTGATCGGCATATAGAGTCTCGTGTACGGCTTGCGTTCGGGTCGTGCTGTGGGTGCTTAGAGGCTGTTGAGGTACTCGGGCATCTTCTCGCCTTCAACCAGGCGAACGTAGGCCTTCTTCCAGTCCGGGCGGTAGCCGGAGAACTTGCCGCGGCGCCGCTCCTTGCCCTCCACGGTGGCCGTGCGAACTCCCAGCACCTTCACCTTGAAGAGAGTCTCCACGGCCTGCTTCACTTCGGTCTTGGTGGCCTTCAGATCGACCTCGAACACCAGCGTGTTCTGCGTCTCTTTCACGCCCATGCCCTTTTCGGTAATGAGCGGGCGGCGGATCACGGTATAGAGGGTAGGCATTACGCCACCTCCTTCTGCGCGGCGGCTGCTGCGCGTCGCTTGGATAGGGTCTTCTTGAGAGTCTCCTGCAGCGCTTCGATCGCGTCTTTCGAAAAGACGGCGTGCTCGTAACGAAGCAGGTCATAGGGGTGAACCTCGGAGCTGAGCACCAGCTCCACGCCCTGGAGGTTGCGCGAGCCGAGATACAGCTTCTCGTCCAGCTTGCGGCTGCTCTCAACCAGCAGCGTGGTCCTGCCCGTCTCGAGCTTGGTCAGCGCGGCGCGAAACAGCTTGGTCTTTGGCGCATCCACGGAAAAGGACTCGACGATGGTGAACTTGCCGTCCGCAATCTTTGCCGCAATGGCCGAACGAAGCGCGCCCATCAGCTTCTTCTGCGGGAACTGGTAGTCGTAGGAGCGCGGCTTCGGCCCCTTGACCGTACCGCCGCCGCGCCAGAGCGGTGTGCGGATCGAACCCACTCGTGCCCGGCCAGTGCCCTTCTGCTTCCAGAGCTTCCTGCCGGCGCCTGAGACATCGCCCCGGTTCTTGGTCGATGCGGTGCCCTGCCGGAGAGCGGCGCGGTAGTGCGTCACCGCCTCCCACAGCAGACCGTCGTTGATCTCGCCGGAGAACACCTCGTCGAGGAGCTCGAACTCTCCGACCTTCTCTCCGCCGAGGTTGACTACATTGATCCTTGCCATCGCTTCGTCTCTCTTCTTGCCCACCATCGATGCGGTGGGCCCTTCGGTTGTCAGGCTGCGTTCCCGGTCTGTTCCCCGCGCAGCGGTTGTCCTTGAATCGCTATCCAAACCGTCCCGGAATCGTTGTCCAAACCGTCCCGCTTACTTCTTCTTGGGTGCGGCCTTCTTCGAAGCCTTCAGCGCGTCCTTGGTGGCGGCACCGGCGAATCCACGACGCTCTCTCGGCGGCGCCTTTGCCTTCGAGATCAGGACGTACCCCTCCCGCGGGCCGGGTACCGCGCCCTCAACCAGGATCAAATTGTCTTCGAGATCAATGCCGCGAATGCGAAGGTTGCGGACCGTGATCTGGGCATGTCCCATGTGACCCGGCATGCGCTGGCCCGGAAACACACGCGAAGGAAACGAGGAGGCGCCGATCGAACCCTGCACCTGGAACATGTGTCCGTGCGCCTTGGGACCGCCGCCGAAGTGGTGGCGGCGAACCACGCCGGCGAAGCCGCGGCCCTTCGAGGTGCCGATGATGTCCACAAACTTCTCGTCCGAAAAGATGTCCACCAGAACGCGATCGCCCGCCTTCACCGCACCGTTCTCCTCGCCATCCTTGGCCGGCTCAACGGGCACTTCTTTGATCACGCGCACGGGCGGCACGTCCGACTTCGCAAAGTGGCCGGTCATCGCCTTGTTGATCTTCGAGGCCTTGATGAAGTCCACGTAGCCGATCTGAGCGGCGTCGTAGCCATCCTTCGCCAGAGTCTTCAACTGCGTGATGACACAAGGACCAGCCTTCAGCACGGTCACCGGGTGAACATCGCCGCGGTCGTCGAAGATCTGCGTCATGCCGACTTTCTTGCCGAGAATTCCTGTTACGGACATCGTGATTTCCTTTCCTCATCATGCCGGACCGTACGGGCCGGGCACTGCCGGTACTGCGCGAGATGTGTACCTACTTCTGAACCGTCTTGATCTCTACGTCCACGCCGGCGGGCAGGTCGAGCTTCATCAACGCGTCGACCGTCTGCTGGGTGGGCTCGAGGATGTCGATCAGCCGCTTGTGCGTGCGGATCTCGAACGCCTCGCGAGACTTCTTGTCGACGTGCGGCGAGCGGAGAACGCAGTACTTGTTCTTCATCGTGGGCAGCGGAATGGGCCCCGCGACCTGGGCGCCGGTGCGCTTCGCCGTGTCGACGATCTCGCCGGTGGACGTGTCGAGCACGCGGTAGTCGTACGCCTTCAAACGAATTCTGATTCTCTGTCCAGCCATGGTGCGTCTCTCTTCCTGTTACGCAAAGATCGTTGGGAGTGGCTGCCGGTCATTTGCTGCTTACTTCTTCAATGGGCCGGCAGCCCTCGTTAGCATTACAACTCCGAACTTACTTGATGATCTCGGAGATGGTGCCTGCGCCTACGGTGCGTCCGCCTTCGCGGATAGCGAAGCGGAGGCCCTTCTCCATGGCTACCGGCGTGTGCAGCGTTACGTCCAGCTGGATGTTGTCGCCCGGCATGCACATCTCCGTACCCGCCGGAAGCTGCGCCGAGCCGGTCACGTCCGTCGTGCGGAAGTAGAACTGCGGGCGGTAGCCGTTGAAGAACGGTGTGTGGCGTCCGCCTTCTTCCTTCGAGAGCACGTAGACCTCGCCCTTGAACTGGGTGTGCGGCGTGATCGAGCCGGGCTTCGCCAGCACCATGCCGCGCTCCACGTCTTCCTTCGCGATGCCGCGCAGCAGCAGGCCCGCGTTGTCGCCCGCAAGACCCTCATCGAGCTGCTTCTTGAACATCTCGACGCCGGTGCAGACCGTCTGCCGCGTCTCGCGGAAGCCCACGATCT
>JALYIA010000052.1 GCA_030776065.1 Acidobacteriota bacterium | reverse complement strand
GGTGTGGGTAGGGCGGCTGGGTGTGGGGGATGTGCCGGGGAGGGTGGCGAGTGCTAGGCTGGATGGGTTGGGTGCTGGGCTTATTGTCCGGATGCGGGTACCTATGGCGAGCAGACCTCAGATCTATGAAAACGACCTGCCGCGGGAGATCGCGTGGACAGAGACGTACTGGGTGGTGATCCTGGTGGCGTTGTGCATCGGGCTGCTGGTGGTGCTGTTCAGCCTGACGATCGATCGCATGCTGAATGGCGAGTTCCGGCACATTTATGCATCGGACTGGCTGGAGGCGCTGGCTGCGGCGATGCTGAGCGGGGCGGCGCTGGTGCGGATGCAGTCGCGGCGGCGTGAGCTGCTGATGCGGATGCAGATTGTGGAGGATGTGAACCATCATGTGCGGAATGCGCTGACGTCGATTGTGTTTTCGGCTTCGCTGCGGGGTGATGCGGAGCTGAATGCGCAGGTAAGCGATGCGTGCGCGCGGATCGACTGGGTGTTGAGCGATGTGCTGTCGCAGTCGGTGAAGGCGCAGGCGCACTGGCGGGAGCGGTCGCGGTGGGGTTCGGGGCGGAAGCTGAAGGGGTAAGGGTGGTGCGTGGTACGCTCCTGAGCATGATGGCTGGCGGGAAGCTGGTGTTGTCTTTGGTGCTTGTGCAGGCGCTGGCGAGTGCTACGGCACAGCCGCCCGGGACCGATGAACCCCATCATTCTGCGGCCCATGCGGCGGCCCAGAACGACGCCGCTCCGGAGCAGGGACGTTCCGCGAAGCTCTGCGCCCCGGACGACCGTGGACTGTACGACCTGCGCGATCGGGAGATGCACGTGCCCGTGCTGACGCATCAGAAGAATCCGAAGTACAGCAAGGCGGCACGGGCGGCGAAGGTATCGGGTGTGACGTTGGTCGCTCTCGTCGTGAACGTTCAAGGGAAGCCTGAACGAGTCCACATCAGACGCTCCCTGGCCGATGGGGTCGGTCCGGAGCTTCGGGAGAGCGCGCTGAGCCTGGATGATGCAGCGGCGGAGGCCGTGAGGAGCTATCGCTTCAAACCGGCTACGTGCAAGGGAGAGCCTGTACCGGTGGAGATGAACGTTGAAGTGAACTTCCAGATTTTTTAGCGGGGGGGCTGAGGGCGGCGGGGGAGGTGCGGGCGGCCGGCGGGGTTTGCGCCGGCGCAGTTCTTCAGGTATGCCGACGCAGTGCTTCAGGTGCGACGAACGTGCGAGACTTGAAGTCTTCTGAGAAGGGATCGAGAGCAGGGGTGGGGCCCGCGGCGCGCATGAATCTGGACCAGCTACTGCATACGACGTTTGGGTTTCGCGAGTTTCGTGCGAACCAGGAGGCGGTGTGCCGGGCGGCGACGGAGGGTCGCGATGTGCTGCTGGTGATGCCGACAGGGGCGGGCAAGAGCCTGTGCTATCAGCTGCCGGCGGTGGCTCGTGGGGGGCCGGCGCTGGTGATCTCCCCGCTGATTGCGCTGATGGAGGACCAGGCGGCGAAGCTGACGGCGCTGGGGCTTCGGGTGGGGCGGATCCACTCCGGCAGGTCGCGGGAGGAGTCGCGGGAGGCTTGCCGGGAGTATCTGAACGGGACGCTGCAGTTCCTGTTTATCGCGCCGGAGCGGATGCGTGTGCCGGGGTTTCCGCAGATGCTGGCGAAGCGGACGCCGTCTCTTGTGGCGATCGATGAGGCGCACTGCATCTCGGCGTGGGGGCATGATTTTCGGCCGGACTACAGGACGCTGGGGGAGCATCTTCCGGCGCTGCGTCCGGCTCCGATTGTGGCGTTGACGGCGACGGCGACTCCGACGGTGCAGCGGGATATTGCGGCGCAGCTTCAGTTGCGGGATCCGGCGCTGTTTATCCACGGATTCCGGCGGTCGAACCTGGCGATCGAGGTGGTGGAGATGTCGAAGCCGCAGCGGCACGGGTTTACGGCGAAGCTGCTGGGGGAGGCGGGACGTCGGCCGGCGATCGTGTATGCGCCTTCGCGGAAGGCGGCGGAGGAGCTGGCGGGTGAGCTGGGCAGGTCGGCGGCGGCGTACCATGCGGGGCTGGATGGGGCGACGCGGGAGCGGGTGCAGACGGCCTTCCTGGGGGGGAGGCTGGAGGTGGTGGTGGCGACGATTGCGTTCGGCATGGGGATCGACAAGGCGGATGTGCGGACGGTGGTGCATACGGCGCTGCCGGCGAGCGTGGAGGCGTTCTACCAGGAGATCGGGCGGGCGGGGCGGGATGGGCTGCCGTCGCGGACGGTGCTGCTGCACTCGTTTGCGGATCGGAAGATGCACGAGTTCTTTCTGGAGCGGGACTACCCGCCGGCGACGGAGTTGGCGCGTGTGGCGCGGGTGCTGGAGGACGAGTTCCTGATGCCGGAGCCGCTGGCGCGCGGGTTGAAGATGGATCCGGAGCAGTTCCAGAAGGCGATCGAGAAGCTGGTGGCGCAGGGCGCGGCGGCGATCGATGTGGCGGGGAATGTGCGGCGGGGGGTCTCGGGCGGGCCGGGGGCGGGGGCGTGGCGGGGCGGGTATGAGGCTCAGGTGGCGTTTCGGCGGGCGCAGCTGGATGCGATGGCGTGCTTCGCCGAGACGGCGCAGTGCAGGATGCAGGCGCTGGTGCGGCACTTTGGGGATACGGCGGATGGTCTGCGTCCGTGCGGGCAGTGCGATGTGTGCGCTCCGGAGGGCGCACGGGCGCAGCGGTTTCGGGCTCCCGATGAGCGGGAGGCGAGGGGGATGCGGGCGGTGCTGGCGGCGCTGCGGGGTGCGTCGTCGCGGTCTACGGGGAAGCTGCATGCGGAGGCGGGCGGGGGGATGGAGCGGCGGGAGTTCGTCGGGCTGCTGGACGCGCTGGCGCGGGCGGGGCGGGTGGCGGTGTCGGGCGAGACGTTTGTGAATGCGGAGGGGAAGACAGTTCCGTACAGGAAGGCTGCGCTGACGCATGAGGGGCGGGAGGATGGGGCGGCGGAGTTGGTGGGGGTGCTGGTGCCGGAGGCTGG
>JALYIA010000051.1 GCA_030776065.1 Acidobacteriota bacterium | reverse complement strand
CCGCAGGCCCCTGCCGCTGCTGCGACGGTCGGCGGGGCAGCCGGTACACTGGATGAGTGGCTGGACTGCTGACGGAATCCGAGGTTCGCGAGGCGTTGCGCGACTGCTACGACCCGGAGGTCCCGTGCAACATCGTGGACCTGGGGCTGGTGTACCGCGTGAGTGTGGAGCGGGACGATGACGCTCCGGGCGCGGGGATTCCGGGGGTTCCGGTGAAGCACAGGGTGGGGATTGCGCTGACGCTGACCTCGCCGGGGTGTCCCGCGCAGGGGCAGATTGCGGCGCAGATCGAGGGGCGGCTTGCGGCGTTTCCGGCGATCAGCCGAAGCACGGTGGAGATGGTGTGGGAGCCGAAGTGGACGCCGCACCGCATCTCGCCCGAGGGGCGGAAGCAGCTGGGGATCGAGTAGCGATGGCGAGGGCCGGCGGCGCGAAGGGCGGAGAGGACGACAGGGCGGGCGGAGGGGGCTCGGGTCTGCGGCTTGTACCGGCGAAGGTCCGTCCTCGCGACCTGCTGAAGCTGACCTCCTCTCCCATTCACCCGTTCGACCAGGCGCATGGGGTGGAGACGAGCGGGCTGGTTCCGGCGAAGCATCTGCGCACCGGCTCGCCTTCGGACGAGCATGTGACGGCGTACTACGGCGTGGCGCCGTCGATTCTGCGTGCGCTGATTGCGCAGTGGATGGAGACGGAGCCGCGCGATCCGATCTCGCGGTATACGTTTGTGGACATCGGCGCGGGCAAGGGCCGGGCTCTGCTGGTGGCGAGCGAGTTCGCGTTTCGCGCGGTGGTTGGGGTGGAGCTGAATCCCGCGCTGGCTGCGGTCGCGCGCGCCAATGCGACGGAGTGGGCGCGTGCGCATGCGGAGGACGCGACCGCGTCGGGGTGTGCTCCCATTGCGGTGGTGGAGGGCGATGCGCTGCGGTACGAGCTGCCGGCCGGACCGGTGCTGCTGTTTCTCTTCCACCCGTTTGAGGCGCCGGTGTTGGAGCAGATGATGGGGCGGTTCGCGGAGCAGCTTGCGCGGCGCAGACGGCCTGCGCTCGAGATCCTGTATGTGAACGCGGAGTGCCGCGTGGTACTGGACGGCAGGGCAGAGCTGGTGCGGGAGTTCCTGGGGCCGGTGACGATGAGTGCCGAGGACCATGCGGCGGACCTGGAGGCGATCGCGCAGCAGAAGGAGTACGGATCGACGGGGGATGAGGAGTGCGCGATCTACCGGTGGGTGGGGTGAAGCGCGCGGGGGTATCGGGGGGGGGATCCAACTGCGTGTGGGTGGGTCGGGCGGTTTACTTGACGCGAACGGTGATGCCTCGTTCGTCGCCTTCTCCGTGCTCCATGAAGATCTCGGCGGAGGCCTGGTTGACGATGGATTCGAAGCGCTCGCCCCACTCGATGAGGACGAGGGCGTTGGGGTATCCGGCCATCTCGTCGAGTCCGAGCACGGCGATCTGCTCTTCGGTCTCGAGCCGGTAGAGGTCGAGGTGGAAGAGGCGGACGCTGGCGCCCTCGTACTCGTGGACGATGGTGAAGGTGGGGCTGGTGACGTCGTCTTCGGCGGCGGCTCCGAGGGCTCGGGCGAGACCTTTGACGAGGGTGGTCTTGCCGGCGCCGACCTCGCCGCGGAGGATGACGACCATGGGCGCGGGGAGGAGCTCGGCGATGCGCTCGCCGAGGTCGAGGGTGCCTTCGGGGGAGCGGGTGCGGAAGCGGCGTTCTCTCATCGGGGGCCTCCGGCGAAGGGATTGGTGCGGGGCTGGAGGCCGCAGATCCAGGTGAGGCCGTCGCGGTCGCGGGGGTGGTAGCGGAAGGCTTCGGAGAGGTGGGCGAGGGTGTCGGTGGCGAGGACGGTGTGCTGGTCCATGTGGCGGGCGGCGAGGTCGCCGGCGAGGCCGTGGAGGAAGACGGCGGCTTCGACGGCGGCGGGGATGTCGTGGGGGTACTGGGCGAGCATGGCGGCGACGATGCCGGTGAGGATATCGCCGGAGCCGCCTTTGGCCATGGCGGGGTTGCCGGTGGTGTTGACGGCGACGCGGCCCGAGGGGTGTGCGATCAGGGTGCGCCAGCCTTTGAGGACGAGGGTGACGCCGTGTTCGGTGGCGAAGCGGCGGGCGAGGGCGAGGCGGTCGGACTCGACCTGGGGGATGGTGAGGCCGGCGAGGCGTGCCATCTCGCCGGGGTGGGGGGTGAGGACGACGGTGCGTGGTCTGTCGTGCGGATCGCGTGCAGCCGCGGCTTGCTTGAGGAGATCGGTGTGGCCGGCGAAGGCGTTGAGGGCGTCGGCGTCGATGACGATGGGGAGGGTGGTGCGAGCGACGAGTTCGCGGGCGAACGCGGAGGCGCCGCCGCGGGTGGAGAGCCCCGGGCCGAGGGCGAGGACGGTGATGCGCCTGCTGTCGATGAGGGCGGCGAGGGGGTCGAGATTGCTGAGCGCGGCGGAGCCTTCGCGGTCCTGGTTGAGCGGGTGGAGCATGAGTTCGAGCGCGGCGGCGGCTACGGAGTCCGCGAGAGATTCCGGGACGGCTGCGGTGACGAGGCCCGCTCCGGCGCGGAGGGCGGCGAGGGAGGACATGGACGGCGCGCCGGCGGTGCCGCGGCTGCCGCCGACGACGAGGACGTGGCCGAAGCTGCCTTTGTTGGAGTTGGCGGGGCGCGGGGTGTCGGTGAGGGACTTGGCGGCGCCTGCCCAGTGGAGGTCTTGCCCGGCGACGATGGCCTGGGCGGGAGAGCCGATGTCGGCGACGAGGACCGGGCCGAAGGGCCAGGCGCCGGGCTGCGCGGAGCCGGGGTGGGGGCGGGCGAGGTAGCCGAAGATGTGGGCGGTTTTGGGGGCGGTGAAGGTGACGACGGCGTCGGCGCGGAGGGCTTCGGCGGCGGTCTGAGCGGGGGAGTCGGCGTCCCAGCCGGAGGGGAGGTCGATCGCGACGACGGGGGCGAGCACGGGTGTGGTGGTGGAGGCGAGCCAGTCGCGGGCGGCGGCGGCGAGGCCGCGGAGGGGAGGCTTGAAGCCGGTGCCGACGATGGCGTCCAGGATGAGGTCGGGCGGGGGAAGCTGGGCGAGGGCGGCGTGGAAGGCGGAGACGCCGGGGAGTTCGTGGAGGGTGACGTGCGGAGCTTCGTCGCGGAGGCGGCTGAGGGCCTGGGCGGGTTCGCCGGTGAGATCCGCGGCGCGGCCGAGCAGGAGGACGTGGACGTCGCGACCGGCTCGCCCGGCAGGTGCGAGGGCGAGATGACGGGCGGCGACCAGGCCGTCACCGCCGTTGTTGCCCCTGCCGCAGAGGACGAGGATGCGGCGTGCGCGGCGGTAGCGGTGGAGGCAGAAGCAGGCGACCGCTGCGCCGGCGTCTTCCATGAGGCTTGCGATGGGGGTGCCGAGTTCGACGGTCCGGCGGTCGGCGGCGGCCATCTCGGCTGCGGAGAGGATGTTCACCTGTCCGTTCTACGCGACGGAGGGGGTTGGGGACAAACCCGGGGCGCGCGCGCGCGGAGGGGCTCGGCGTGGGCCGGGCTGTGCGCTGAGACGGTGAGGGTCAGTTGGCGGCGGTCGGGTTCGGCGCGGTGGAGGCGGTGACCACAGAGGAGGTGCGGGGCTGGAAGAAGTTGCGGTCGGCGAGTGCGCGGTAGAAGAGGCCGGTGAGCTCGGCGGCCTTGGGGCCGAAGGTGGGGCGTCCGCCTTCGAGGAAGATGACGGTGACGATGCGTCCGGAGGGGGTATCGGCGTAGGAGGCGAACCAGCCGAAGCGGGTGCCGTTGTTCGAGCAGGTGCCGGTCTTGCCGAGGACGGGGAAGTCCTTGAAGTTGGCGTGGAGGCTGCGGGCTGTGCCGTAGTTGACGGCGCCTTCCATGCCGTCCCGCATCTCGGGGATGAGGGGGGCGATGTCGAGCAGGCGCTTGACCTTGGGGGTGAAGTGTGCGATCTGGTCGGGAGTTTCGGGGTGCTGGAGGTAGTAGAGGGTGCCGCCGTTGGCGATGGCGGAGACCAGCGCGCCGAGCTGCAGGGGCGTCATAGAGATGCTTTCGCCGAAGGAGCACATGCGGCCGACGCCGCCCTGGGCGAGGGGGAGTTCGGTGTCGGGGTAGACGCCGAGCTGCTCTCCGGCGATGTTCCATCCGGCGAGTTCGCCGAGGCCGAACTGGTTGGCGTAGTGCTTGACGCGCTCGAAGCCGAGGGAGCGGCCGAGCTGTTCGAAGTAGGGGTTGATGGAGAGGGCGAGGGCCTTGGTGAGGTTGACGGTGTAGTGTCCGCCGAGGTTGACGGGAGTATCCCTGGTGATGAGGCCCTCGTCGAGGGCGGCGAGGGAGACGGCGAGCTTGATGGTGGAGCAGGGCTCGGCTCCGGAGGAGAGGGCGAGCTTCTGGTTGACCATGGCGAGGATGCGGCCGGAGGAGGGATCGATGGCGAGGGCTGTGCCGTTCATGTTGCCGAGGGCGTCGAGGGCGGCGGCGCGCACGATGGGATCTTCGCCTGTGGTGACGTCGCCCAGGGTGAGGTTGTCGGCAAAGGAGTTGGCGGTGAACCGCTCGCTGAAGGTGCGGCGGCCGCGGCGGACGGCGAGAACGGCGCGTGCGCCGGAGTGATGGCCGGCGTGGGCGGCTGCCTTGCCCCTGGTGCTGCGCGATTTGGGTCCTGCGGCGGTCTTCCTGGCGGTGGAGGAGGTGGAGGCGGAGCTCCGGTGGGCCATGCCGGTAGGCCGGGAGGCGGCCGCGTGCGCGCCACTGCCGGAGGCGAGGAGCATGGAGCAAGACAGAACGGCTACAAAGGACCAGCGAAGCGTGCTGCCCATTCAAAACCTCTCGACCGACCAGCCCGTGGGCTAAGTCTTTGCTGTGGCTGGGCTCCAATGGGGAGGAGCGGTTGGAGCCCGGCGGGTACACCTATTCGACAGGGCAGGCGGCCAAAAAGTTTGCCCCGAGCGGTTGGACTATCCTAAATGCGTTCCCGTGAGGCACATATACCACATCCGGGGGACCGGAACCTAGCTTTACAAACCAAACGCACCGGTACTCCGCGAGGTCGCGCTCCAGAGACAGCTGGATCAACTTGTTGGATGCCAAACATCGCACTTCCCGAGACCATCCGCTGGCCACGTAGTGCACCTATATCGTATCGAAAAAGAATTTGTGCAAACGACTCGTATCACGCGCGAGCCTTGAAGTATCAAAGATATAAAGGTCGGTGCCTCTCCTCCCCTGCCGCACGAGGGGTCCTGAAGGCGGTTGAACTCCGGCCTGCTGTGTTCCGCGCGGAGGATGCCCTGACCGGCAAAATACGCAAGCAGCAGGGATCTCGTATCCGTCCCTCGCTGCGGCGTCCCGACACCCCCCCTCACTTGTTGATCAATTGAAGATCGGCGAGGAGAATCCCTCCCTCTCCGCCACTACCCCTCAACGTTGCTCAGATTCGGCCGTACTTAGATTCGGCCGTATCTAGAGGCCGATCTTGCGGCGAAGGGTCTGGAAGCGGGGGTCGGAACGCATGGCATCGAACTGCGGCACCTGGTTCAGGAAGATGGTGTTGTTGGACCGGTCTTCGTAGCTCTTTTCGAGCCAGGCCAAGGTCTGTTGGCGGTCGTCCAGGCCGGCATACACGTAGGCCATGTAGAAGGGCGACACGTAGCGGCGCGCCGTCTGCGCTTTCAAGTTGGAGAGTAGCTGCATGGCCTCCGCACGCCTGCCCGCCGCGGCCAGGGCGTGCGCCAGGGCGGCCACGACGGGCGGACTCTCCGGCGCCAGGGTGGAGGCCTTCTCGAGTTCGGCGATCGCCTGCGCGTACCGCCCCCTCTGCTCATACGACTGGCCGAGGACGACGTGGGCGAGCAGGTATGCGGGATCCATCTCGATCGTATTGAGCAGCTGGGCGATCGCCTCGTCGTACCGGCGGGCCATGTAGAGGCGCCAGCCGAGGCTGAAGTTCATGCTGAGGGAGAGCGGGTCGAGCGTGCGGGCGCGGTTCATCTCTGCCAGGCTCTCGTCGGTTCGTCCCATGGCCATCAGGAACAGGGAGTAGCGCTGGTGCGCGGTGGCATAGCTGGGATTCAGCTGGATGGCTCGCTGAAAGCCGGCCTCCGCCGCCTTCCAGTTCCAATCCACATTGAACTGAACGGTGGCGAGCGCCGTCTGCGTCTCGGCCAGCGTAGGGTCCAGTTGGACCGCTCGCTGTGCGGCGAGCTCGGCCTTTGCGGCCACTTCGCTGGTGGGCACGGTGCCTACGATGGCCGTGCCGAGGATGCCGTAGCAATCCGCGAGACCGGCATAGGCGAGGGCATACCTGGGATCGTTGCGGGTCGCTGCCTCAAAGTATTGGATGGCCTTGTCGAGCGCATCTTCCGACCGCTTGCCCCAGTAGTAGCGGCCCTTCAGGTAGTCCTCGAAGGCCTCCGAGTTGACGGGGCGCGAGGTGGCCAGGGTCTCCTTGTCCTGCGGCGTCAGCTTGATGCGGATCTGGCTCACGATGGCGGTCGCAACCTGGTTCTGCAGGGTCAGGATGTCGCCCATCTGGCTCTCGTAGGTATCGGCCCAGAGGTGCCGGTCGGTCGAGACCTGGACGAGCTCTGCGGTGATTCGCACGCGGTCGCCGGCACGCAGCACCGTTCCCTCCACCACCGCGTCCACGTGGAGGTCGCGGGCGATCTTTTCGAGCGACTCGTGGGTGCCCTTGTAGTCCATCGCGGTGGTGCGGGAGACGACGCGCAGGGAGCTGATGCGGGCCAGGCTCGCGATCAGCTGGTCGGTCATCCCGTCGGCGAAGTAGTCCTGGTTCGCGTCGCCGGAGAGGTTTTCCATCGGCAACACGGCGATGGAGCTCACCTGCCTGGCGGGTGGGAGAGCCCACGGGCTGAACCGGAGAAGATAGACCCCAGCCAGGGTGACGCATGCGACCGCCAGGCCTAGAGCGAGGGCGAGCGTCAAGGGGACCTGGCGGGCAGTCGATTGGGCGATCGGCCACTCGGGGGTGAGAACGGGCTGCTCCGGAGACGGGGCTGCATGCAGCGGCAGGGGTCCGTCGGGGGCGGCGGTTGCCGCCGGCTCCTCGGGCGGGGCGCGCAGCACCTGGTGGACGGGAGCGATGAACCGATAGCCTTTGCGGGGAACCGTCTCGATGAACATCGGATTGTCGGAGGAGTCGCCCAGGGCTTCGCGAAGGCGCATCATCGCGGTGTTCAGGCTGTGGTCGAACTCCACGTACGTGCCGGGCTTCCACAGGCGCGTCCGGAGATCGTCCCGTGTGATGACCGTGCCGGGCTGCTCCAGCAGGATCTTCAACAGACTCTGCGGCTGGTCCTGCAGCTTCAGGCGCACCCCCCGTTTGCGCAGCTCGTTGCCGTCCAGGTCGACCTCGAAGAGGCCAAACCGTACAACCCTTCCGGCCGTTTCAATAGGAGATGGTGGCATGCGGCCAGATTATAGGCAGGGGGGATGGGGGTGTCAACGTGGCGGGTCTTCCCCTGGGCTGGTGACATGGCAGCGTAACTGTATGATTCGCCGGGGCCAGCCGCGTTACCCACGCATGCCTTTCTGCTGATGCGCCAAACCTTGAGCATTCTGCGCCGGCGGTCCTATGATGCGTTGGCTTGCGATGTCCCCTTCGGACAAGCACCGGATCGTCCCAACAGCCGAAAGGCCAAGCCCCACCTTCCTCAGGAGAGTTTATGACACACGATACCCGCAGCCGATCGAAAAGGATGACCTCACAAGGAGTCGTGTTTGGGTTGATCCTGACGCTGCTCAGCCTGGCCGCGCCCCTGATGGTTCAGGCGCAGGTGTCGGGTGCGACTCTATCCGGTACGGTCACGGATCCCTCGGGAGCCGTCGTCCCGAACGCGACGATCTCGATCCGCAACACCGATACGGGAGCTGCCCGCAACGTCACGACCAACGGCGAGGGCTTCTACTCCGCTCCCAACCTGAACCCCGGCAACTACGAGATCAAGATCTCGGCGAAGGGGTTCTCCAGCCTGCTGCAGAAGGACATCGTGCTGACTGTGAGTGCGGAACAGACGTTCAGCCCGACCCTTGCGGTGGGCAGGGTGGACGAGACGGTTGTGGTGCAGACGGCTCCGCCTTCGATTCAGACGTCATCCTCGACGATGAGCGCGACGGTGGATGGGACGACGGTCCGCGAACTGCCGCTGAACGGCCGGGACTGGACCTCACTGGCGACCCTTGAGCCGGGTGTCCTCTCGGTTCCGAACCAGGCGACCACCGGCTTCTCCGCCAACAAGGGCAATCGCGGCTTCGGCAACCAGCTCTCGGACGGCGGACACCGCCCCAACGAGAACACCTACCGGGTGAACGGCATGGTGATCAACGACTACACGAATGCGGCCCCCGGGGGAGCCACCGGGGTCAACCTGGGCGTGGATGCGATCGACCAGTTCTCCGTGCTGACAGGGAGCTACACGTCCGAGTACGGCCGCACCTCGGGAGCCGTGATCGACGCGATCACCAAGTCCGGAACGAACAACCTGCATGGGACCGCCTTCTTCTTCGACCGCGACAAGATCTTCGACGCGCGCAACTTCTTCGATGGCCCAGCCATTCCTTCGTTTCGGCGCATTCAGTTTGGCGCCGCGGCGGGAATGCCGATCGTGAAGGACAAGACCTTCGCGTTTGTGGCGTATGAGGGGATCCGGCAGAGCCAACCCGTGTCCATCCCTGTCCGCGTGCCGAACGCGGGGGCGCGCGCGGCCGCGGTTCCGGCCATTGTGCCCTATCTTGCGCTATGGCCCACTGCGCCGGCCGGCGCCGCGGACACGGTCCCCGGTGGAGTGGGTGTGCAGTCGTTCAACTCCTCCCAGCCGACGCGTGCCAGCGAGAACTACGTGATCGCGCGGCTCGACCACCACTTCTCCGACCGGGACCAGATGGACGGAACCTACTTCTTCGACTCCGGCCCGCAGACGCAGGCCGACCCGCTGGGGAACACGATCCACCAGGTCTTCTCGCGCCGCCAACTCGTCACCGCCGAAGAGACCCACGCGTTCAACTCCTCGATCGTGAACAACTTTCGTGCCGGAGCCAGTCTGATCAAAGGGCTGATCAACGACCCGGTCTCCGGCAGCGCCGTCGCAACCAACGCGACGCTGGCCGTAGCTCCCGGAGCGGTGGCGCCGCCGCAACTCGCTGTCTCCGGCCTTACCACCGCATACGGCCTGGGCGGATTCAACAGGTTCAACCATGACTGGATGTCGCTGCAGTTCTACGACGACGCGTTCATCACGAAGGGCAACCACTCCATGAAGATTGGGGGGGCGTTCGAACGGATGCACTACAACGTGCTCGAACAGTTGAGCCCCAACGGCCGCTTCAATACGTATACCCTCGCGAAGTTCCTGGCCAACACGCCGAACAAGCTGAATGCCCTGGCGCCTAACGGGTCCCACCCTGTGGCGTACCGGGAGAGCCTGTTCGCCGCGTACTTCCAGGATGACTGGCACATCACGAAGCGCCTGACGCTGAACCTGGGCCTGCGCTACGAGGCCACCACGCGGCCCAAGAACGCGAACACGGTTCCGGCCTACACGGTGAACGGCTACACGGTGAACGCGGGCGGATTCCAGCAGATCACCACGCTGTCGAACTGCACCGCCAGCGCGACTGCGTGCGGCCCCGTTGCGACCGACAGCCCGATCGCCTCGAACCCCACGACGAAGGACTTCGAGCCCCGCCTCGGCATGGCGTGGGATCCCACGGGAAGCGGAAGAACCGCGGTCCACGCCGCCTTCGGCATGTTCGACGTGCTTCCGCTGCCCTACGAGTTCGCGCTCAACACGGCAGCCACGGCTCCCTTTCAGATCATCGGCTCGGATTCGGCGGCCACTCTCGGCACCGGGGTTGCGGACCCCAACATCAGCTTCAATCCGCAGACCATTCGAAATCGCTACATCCAGCAGGATCCGAAGCGCGCCGCCGTGTACAACTGGAACGCCAACGTCCAGCACGATCTGGGCGGATCCTTCAGTGCGATGGTCGCGTACGTGGGCTCGCGTTCGGTTCACCTCTCCACGGCGGCCGACGACATCAACCTGGTTCAGCCTACGATCGTGCCGGGGGTGGGCATCGTCTTTCCGGCGTCCGGCGGTACGCGTGTGGACCCGAACTGGGGTGGCTCGTCTGGAATTCGCCCGGTCATCTTCGATGGCGCATCCAGCTACCACGCGTTCGAGGCGCAGGTGAAGAAGGCGATGCGGCACAGTGTGCAGGGGCAGTTCTCCTACACCTTTAGCCACTGCAACGATCTGAGCTCCGCGCCCGTTACAGGAGACACCTTTCTGAACTCGATCGCGGTTCCCCTGCTCTCGCAGAAGTCCTACCGCGTGGGGCCCTGCGATTTCGACCTCCGGCAGGTGGCGACGGGCAACGTCATCGTGCAGCTTCCCGTACCCGACCTGCACAACGCGTTCGCCAATGGGACGCTTCGAGGCTGGGAGATGGGCGGCATCCTGACGGCGGAGACGGGAGCGCCCTTCACGGTGACGGTGGGAGGAGGCAACGACCCACTCGGTACGGGCTACAACGGCGACTATTCGATGGACTTTGCCGACCTGCTTCCGAACTGCAATGCCACCGGCGGCAGCGGCGTGAATTATGTGAACAGAAACTGCTTCACGCCGCCGACTGCGCCCACCAGCCTGGCCGTAGCCTCTGCATCGAATCCTTACGGCTGCGCTCCGAGCTCGTTCGCGAGCTACGGGCTTGCACCCCCGGCGGGCCGGCAGTTCTGCTCCAACGTTGTGGGCAACTCAGGCCGTAACCGCTTTTATGGACCGCGGCTGACCACGTTCGACATGTCCCTGTTCAAGAACACGAAGATTCCGGCGATCTCCGAGGCAATGAACGTGCAGTTCCGTGCCGAGTTCTTCAACGTGCTGAACCATACGAACTACCTGTCGCCGGGATTCCTCAACACCGGCGGACAGAACAACTCTGTGTATGACGCAAACGGCAGTGGGCTGCCCACCGCTCTCAATCAAACGTCTACCACCTCGCGGCAGATCCAGTTGGGCGTGAAGGTGGTCTTCTAAAGTCTGCGGACGCGGCAGGCCGGATGCCGTTCCGGTCTGCCGGTCCGCACCGTTGGCGAGAGACACGAAGGGACGGGAGAGACGAGTAGAGTTTACTGATCCCAGCCATGCGCAGAACCAGGCGGCGGGCGCCGTTTCGTGGCCTACCCCATATCCTCTGATCGAGACCACACCATGCCTCCAGCTGCAGCAGACGCCGAACTGAACAAGCAATCCGTCCTTGGGCGCATCACCGCAGTCTTCGTCTTCCTGTTCGAGAAGATGATGCCGGACCCCTTCGTCTTCGCGGTGCTGCTCACCTTCGCGGGCGCTCTGCTCGCGTGGAAGTTCGCGCCCAACGGCAGCCCGGCCAGCATCCTCGCCGCGTGGTACGGGGGAGTCTTCGGCCTGTTCACGTTTGCCTTCCAGATGGTGATCATGCTGGTCGCGGGATACGCTCTCGCCACCTCTCCTGCGGTGCATCGCGGACTGGCGAAGCTGGCCTCCTATGCGACCGATCCGCTCTCGGCGATCTCGCTCACGATCGTGGTGAGCATGGTGGCCTCCTGGCTGAACTGGGGGCTCGGGCTGGTCACGGCCGCGTTGATCGCGCGCGAGATCGCGAAGCGCATTCGGATGGACTTCGGCTGGCTGGTCGCGGCTGCGTATTCCGGGTTCGTCATCTCTACCGAAGGGCTCTCCGGTTCGATCGCGCTCTCGCAGGCGACGCATGGATCGGCGCTGAACATCGTCGAGAAGATTACGGGTCACGGGCTTACGCTGTCGCAGACGGTCTTTACCCGGTTCAACCTCCTCCCCATCGCTGTGCTGTTCGTGGTGCTGCCGATCGTATTCCGCTTCCTCGCGCCGACCGAGGCGAACACGGTACCTGCCGATCCCGAGCGCCTGCGCGCGGAGGATGCCTACAAGCCGCTGATCGAAAGGGAAGAGAGGTCGTTCGCGGTTCGGCTGGACAACGCGTGGCCGCTCAACGTCCTGCTTGTGCTCTTCGGCGCCTCCGCCCTCGTCTTCGAGCTTCGACGCAACCACGGCAGTGTGGACCTGAACTCGGTCATCATGACTCTGCTGATGGCCGGTCTGCTGCTTCACTGGAGACCCTCCGCCTACATCGCGGCCGTGAAGAACGCCGCGCGCATCACAGGCCCGCTGATCCTGCAGTATCCGCTGTACGGCGGCCTTATGGGGATTATCACGACCACCGGCCTGGCCGGCGTGCTCTCCCAGATCTTTATCCACTACTCCACGGCGCGCACGCTGCCGTTCTTCACCTACCTGACGTCGCTGGTCATCACCCTGTTTGTGCCGAGCGGAGGCGGGCACTGGGCGGTGCAGGGCCCGTTCGCCATCCCCGCAGCGCGCGACCTCCACGCCTCCTTTGCCGGAACCACCATGGCGGTCGCCATGGGCGAGTCCGTGGCCAACATGCTGCAGCCCTTCTTCGCCCTGCCCATCCTTGCCATCGCGGGCATCAAGATGCGGCGCATGATGGGCTTCATGGTCGTCACCTTCTTTATCTCGCTCGTGGTGTTTGGGGCATCTCTGCTGCTGTTGGTCCCACGTCAGTAGCGAGGGCACCCCACGCAAACGAAACGGCACACGCCCTTGCGGAGTGTGCCGTTCCCGTGTGCGCCGCACCCTCGTTCGCCTGGGGCGAATCAGCTGATAGCGTTGGTGGCGATCAGGTTTCTATAGAACTGCCCGCTTAGCTTCAAGGTCCTCTTTTGCGTCTCGAAGTCGACGTAGGTGATCCCGAATCGCTTCTCGTACCCGTCGGCCCACTCATAGTTGTCGAGCAGACTCCACAGGAAGTATCCCTTCACGGGCACGCCTTCGGATACGGCACGCTGGAGGTGCAGCAGGTAGCTGTGCAGAAACATCACGCGGTCGGTGTCGTACACCGCGCCGTCCGGCGCAATCGTGTCCGCGGATGAGGCTCCGTTCTCGGTGATGTAGATGGTCTTCACCTTCCAGATATCGGCGACCAGCTTCGGGCCCCAGTAGAGCGCTTCGGGTCCCACATACAGCCACGAACTGAACATGTGCGGATACGAGCTGGGAGGCGGCACCAGCGCATAGCCCTGCTCGGAGTCCTCCGCGCGCACGTGTGTCGGCTGATAGATGTTGATCCCCACGAAGTCCATGGGGGAGCGGATGATCTCCATCTCCTCCGCGGTGAACTTCGGAGCGTTCGCGCCCAGGCGCTTCAGGTAGAGGTCGGTATACCGCCCCTCCTGCACCACGGTCAGGAACATGGCATTCTGCTCGCGCATCGCGTTGCGCGCCGCTTGCACGTGCTCCGGTGCGTCGTAGACGGGCGTTGTTGCCTGCACGTTGTCGGCGATTCCGACCTGCGTGCCGGGCCTGGACTTCGCCCGAATCGCCCGCACCGCCAACCCATGGGCCAGCACGACGTAGTGGTTCAACTGGGCAAGCCGCTGCTCGCCGACCGTGAGCCCGGGCGCGTGCGTGCCCGTTCCGTACCCCAGCTCGACGAACGTGCGCATCTCGTTCATCGTCATGAAGTGCTTCACCTTGTCGGAGAGCTGTCCTGCCGTGTAGCCGCAGTAGTCTGCAAACAGCGAGGCGGTGTCGCGGTTCTCCCATCCTCCCTTGTCCTGCAATGCCTGCGGGAGATCCCAGTGGTACAGGGTGCAGAAGGGCTCGATTCCAGCTTCGAGCAGAGCATCCACGATGCGGTGGTAGAAGTCCAGACCCTGCGGATTGGGAGCGCCCCCGCCCTGGGGAAAGACGCGCGACCAAGCCACGGAAAAGCGAAAGCTCTTCAGCCCCAGGCCCTGCATCAGCTTGATGTCCTCGCGGTAGCGATGGAAGAAGTCATCGGCCACATCGCCCGTGTCCCCGAGATGAACCCTGCCTGGAGTATGCGAAAAGGTATCCCAGATCGACGGGCCGCGGCCGGCCTCCTTCACCGCGCCCTCAACCTGGTAGGAGGCTGTGGCCGACCCCCACAGGAAGCCTTGTGGAAACCCCTTGGAAGCGCCTAGACGCGTCTGGGCCGTATCCTCAGCCTCGGCTGGGCTCCTGCTCACCATCATGGAAGCGGCGGAGCCTCCCAGCAGACGTGCGATCGCGCGGCGAGAGAGTTGCATTGGCATCCTGACTCCTGATCCTTTGTAGGTAGGTCATATCTGTACTGTGTGTGACGGAAATCACCACTGCAGGATCATCCTGATTCAAGATAAACCCGGGCGGCGAACCATGGGCGGAAAAGCGCCGGCCAGGTTCGCCTCACAGCGTCTCTCCCTACTCGCCTTTACCGCGGATGGAAGCTCGCGCGGTGCACGGTTCGCGCCGGCGGTCGGCGAACCGCCCCGGCTGGTGACCGGCGCCCCACGCCGCAGGGTTGGGCGCGGCTGCAATTGACAATGCTTCCGGGCCGCGCCTACAGTACACGTGAAAATGTTTCGCTCGAGCGCAACGCTTGACGATTCAGCCGCAGGCTCGGTTGCGCGGTGCGGTACACGGAAGAGCCAAAGATGCTCCCATTCGAACAAAGGCCGTGGGCAAGGCAGGTGGCAGGCCTGGTGATCGTCATCACCCTGGTGGCGGCCGTTCTGGCGCCGATCTACCTCCATCACATCCGCCACCTGGATCCGCCGATGATCGTGTTGATCGCGCTTCTGGTGCTGGCGATCGTGCCGCCCAACGTGCTGATCCTGCGCCGCAGGCGCGCGAATCGGCCCACGCACCCGGCACGTCCTGACCCGGCACGTCCTGCCGTGTACGCCTCGCGACACTCCGGAAGCTGACCCTGCGTCCCAGATCAAGCCGCCACTGCTGAAGCCGGCGGGCGTCCCGGATCGCGGGACGCGCAGCAGCCTGCGACGCCGGCTCAAGGACACGCGCCACAGCGTGCGCTACTGGTTGACCCCGCTCGCCAGGAAGCCGCCGTCCACCACCAGGATCTCGCCCGTAATGAACGCAGCGGCGTCGGACGCCAGAAACACCGCCGCGCCGACCAGCTCGTCCGTTCGTCCGAAGCGGCCCATCGGCGTGCGCATCCGAAGCTCCTTGCCGCGTTCGCTCTTGTCCAACAGCTCCGCGTTCAGCGCCGTGCGGAAGACCCCCGGCGCGATCGCGTTCACGGTAACCCCTTGCGCGCTCCACTCGACGGCAAGCGACCGGGTGAGTGCCCCAACCGCGGCCTTGGACGCCGCATACGCCGTCACTTCTTTGAGCGACACGAAGGTGTTCAACGAGGCGATATTGATGATGCGTCCATAGCCCTTTTCCAGCATGTGCCTGCCGAAGATCTGGCACGCGCGCAGCGTCCCGTTCACATTGGTATCCATGATGTCGTCCCAGATCTCTTCCGGGAAGTCGACCGTGGGCGCGCGCTTGATCTTGCCGGCCGAGTTGATCAGGATGTCGACCTTGCCCCAGGCGGCCAGCGTGTCGTCGAGCAGCGCCTGGATGGTCGCGCGGTCGCTTACATCGGAGCGCAGGCGAAGCGTCCTGCGGCCCTTCGCCTCAATCTGCGCGGCCGCTTCCTCCACCTGCTCCAGCCGCCGCGAGCTTGCCACCACGTCGGCGCCGGCCTCCGCCAGGCCTACTGCCATGGCCAGTCCGATGCCGGAGGTTCCGCCCACCACGACGGCTGTCTTGCCGCTCAGATCGAACAACGGATGTCCCATACGCTTCCCTGTCTCCAGCCTCTACCTGACGCACCGCGGGCAGCAGAGCGAAGGGCTCATCCAGCCCCCGCTCTGCCGCGAGACCTACCGTTGAATCCGCGCCGACCCGCCGTCCGCGAAGGCGCGCACCTGCTCCACGGTCGACATGGTGGTGTCGCCCGGGAAGGTCGTCATCAGCGCGCCGTGCGCCCAGCCCAGCTTGATGGCCTCCTGCGGCGTCTCGCCCGTCAGCAGCCCATAGATGAAGCCCGAGGCGAACCCGTCCCCTCCGCCGACGCGATCCAGAACCTTCAGCTCGGCCGTCGGCGCATACACCGCCTCGCCGTTCACCCACGCGACCGCACTCCAGGTGTGGTGATTGGTGTTGTGGACCTCGCGCAGGGTTGTGGCGACCACCTTGGTCTTTGGAAAGCGCTCGCCGACCTGCTTCATCATCCCGATGAACGCGGTCGTATCCAGCTTCGAACTGGCGCTCTTCGCGGACGCGGCCACGTCCGGCCCTTCGAAGCCGAGTCCCTTCTGCAGGTCTTCTTCGTTGCCCACCAGCACGTCCACGTTCTCCACGATCGCGCCGAGCACCTTGTGCGCGCGCTCCGCTCCGCCCTGTGCCTTCCAGATCTTTTCGCGGTAGTTCAGGTCGAAGGAGGTCACCACGCCGGCCGCACGGGCTGCGCGCATCGCCTCGATCACCAGCTCCGACGTCGTCTCCGACAGCGACGAGAAGATGCCGCCCGAGTGGAACCAGCGCACGCCGCCTGCAAACAGCGCCTTCCAATCGAAGTCGCCCGGCTTCAGCATCGCCGCCGCCTCGTTGCTGCGGTTGTAGAACACCACCGGCGCCCGGACGCCGAATCCCTGATCGCTGTACACGGTCGCCATGTTCGGACCGCGGACACCGTCGTGCTTGAACATCTTGTAGAACGGCTTTACGCCCATTCCGCGCACGCATTCCGCGATCAGGTCGCCGATCGGGTAGTCCACCATTGCGCTCGCAACGGCCGTGTTCAGGCGAAAGCAGTCCGCCAGGTTCGCCGCCACGTTGAACTCACCGCCCGACACATGCACGGCGAAGTTCGTCGCCTTGCGGAACGGGATGATCCCGGGGTCGAGCCGGTGCACCAGAGCACCGAGCGAAAGCAGGTCGATCGAACCCTTCTCAGCAATACTGAAGCCTAGATCCACGTCAATCCTCCTCTAAAAAAACTCCAAAGCCTTGGTCGTCCCCGAAGGGATCTTCTCAACCGTCTGCTACTGCGCGAGACGTTGCTACTGCCCGAGAAACACCGGCTTGATGTGCCGCTCGTACAGATTTTCGGTGACGTTCTTCGCGATCACGTCCTCGTTTGCCTCCAGGGCGTTGATGTACTTCGGCCCCAGCTTCGCGGCGATCTTGAAGCCCACGTGCAAGAGCTGACGGAAGCTCGGGTTATAGGCTGCGTTCTTCTGGTCGTGCCGCAGCGCCGCGGTGTACTGTGCACTGGTCCAGCCGTTCACCTCGTCCGCGCTCGGCAGCTTCGCATCGTCGATGTCGATCACCGTGGCGTACGGCCCGGTCAGCTCATCCTTGTGCGCCAGAGCCTCCGCGTAGACCTCCTTGGCAATCGTCAGGCCTTCACCGCCGGACTCCGCCAGGCCGATCAGCTCCTCGAGCCAGTTCGTGCCTGCCGTCTTCAGGTGTACGCCCGCATTGAACTTCTGTACGCCGGCATGGATCGCCTTGTAGATGGAAAACTTGTCCGAGCCTGAGTGCACACTCAGCTTCAGGTTCGACGGCAGCCCGTATCGCTTGATGGCGAATGCGATCGCCGCCAGGTCCTCTTCGAACTCCTTGGTGAACTGCGCCACATCGCCTACATAGTCCACGCCCTTGTTGAAGCGGCCCGTGAACTTCGGCGCAATCGTCTGGATCGGGATCGTCTCGTCGGCGATCATCGCCAGGATGATCAGCAGCTCGACCGGCGTCTGCGGGTAGTCGGTCTCATCCATCGAGACCTCAGGCACGAACCGTCCCGCGCCCTTGGTCTCGAGCAGCAGCCTGTAGATCTCGCCCGCATGCTTTACCGCGGCCAGAAACTTGTGGGCCACGCCTTCGACAAACTTCTTGTCCGTCTGGAAGGGCTCGGCGATATCGGGAATCGTCACCGTTCCAATCAGCTCCGGGTGCGCCGCAAGGAACGCCGTCACATCCTCATCCTTCGCCGGCTGCCCGATCAGGTCGGCAACGTCCAGCGTGAAGAAGTCGCACGGATCGAGAAACCGCTGCACCGTCTTCAGGTTGATGTGGTCCGCATCCAGGAAATAGAACCCCTTGTAGCCAAGCTCTTTCACCGCTGCATCGGCCGCCACGCGCGTCTGCGTGGGTTCGGAGCCGATGATCGTGTGCTCGCGGTTGGATTTGTTCCACACCGGCGCAACCTCCACACCGGCCTTCGCAGCCATCATGCAGGCGGCAAGCTGCGCCTTCGCCTGGTGCGCAAAGCGGTCGCCCACGCCGATCGAAAACCTCGGCAAAGTCAGATTCTCAGGTGCTGCAGTCATCACTCTGTCCCCGTTTCTTCCACTCTCCGCGAGATTGGTCTAACCAATTTCGCAACCGTCCCAGCATACCCGCGGAACATGAACCCGAGCAAATCTACGCCCTTCTTGCGAGGCGCGCTAGCGTCCGAACCGCCGCAGGTGATGGTCCGGATGCAGAGACCCCAGCGCATCGAGACGCGCGGCTCGTTGCCTGCGGACCTAACCGCGACTCGCGGACTCAGCGCCCCATCCACCCGCCGTCCACGGTGAGTACCGTACCTGTCACGTAATCGCTGGCGCGCGAACACAGAAACAGCGCCGCGCCGGCGAGATCCTCCGGCCTTCCCCAGCGCGCCGCAGGGATGCGCTCCAGGATCTGGCGGTTGCGCGTCTCGTCGGCCTGCAGGGCCTCGGTGTTGCTGGTGGCGAAGTATCCCGGCGCGATCGCGTTCACCTGGATGCCCCGGGGCGCCCACTCATTCGCCAGCGCCTTCGTAAGCTGCGCCACCCCCCCCTTGGACGCCGCATACGCCGGCACCCGGATGCCGCCCTGGAAGCTGAGCAGGGAAGCCGTGTTCACAATCTTGCCGATGCTGTCCGCACCAGAGCGCGGTCGCGACATCATGTCCTTTGCGGCGAGCTGGGAGAGTTGAAACACGCTCGTCAGGTTCACCTGCAGCACGTGCTGCCAGTCCGCCAGCTTGAAGTCCTCGGCGGCCTCGCGGTGAATCGTCCCTGCGTTATTCACCAGCACGTCCACGCGTCCGAGCTTCGCCCGCACCTCGGAGAAGAGCGTCTCCGCACCCTCCGCGTGGCCGAGATCGGCCTGAAACGCAGCAGCATCGCCGCCGATCTCCTCCGCCGTCTGCGTGGCGGCGCGCCGGTTGCCGTGGCACGCTACGGTGGCGCCAGCCTGCGCCAGGGCCACAGCGATCGCGGCGCCAAGCCCGCTGGCCGCTCCTGTAACCAGCGCCACCTTGCCATCCAACCGAAACAGATCCAGAGCATTCGCCATAGATCCTCAACTCTACCGTATCGTGCGCAGGCGCCCCGAGGGACAGCTTGGTCCCAGAGCGAAGCTTGGGCCGCACTGCGAAGCTTGGTCCTAGTACGAAGCTTGACGTGTCTCCCGCAGCCGGATAGTTTTCCTGACGAAACTATTTCCTCTCAACTCATCCACCTGAACGAGGGACCCCTCCATGCGCAACCCGGTTCGCCTGCTGCTTGTCTTGTCCTCTCTCCTCGCCGCCGCCGCCGCTGCGCCGGCCGAGGTCAAGCTCGCCACCGTGTTCTCCGATCACATGGTTCTGCAGCGTGGCGTGGCCCTGCCCGTCTGGGGATGGGCCACGCCCGGCGAGGCAGTCTCGGTCACCCTGGGCCAGGTCACAAAGACCACCACCACGCCGGCATCCGGCCGCTGGGAGGTCCGCTTCGACCCGCTCCAGCCTGGGCCGAACGCGCTCGCCATGGCCGTCTCCAGCACCAACGCGCTACTCGTCAAGGACATCCTCGTCGGCGATGTCTGGTTCGGCTCCGGACAATCCAACATGGACTTCACCGTCGCCGCCGAAGATCGCTACTGGTGCGGCGTCTACAACGAGAAGGCCGAGGTCGCCGCGGCCAACTACCCCGAGATCCGCATGTTCAAGGTCAAGCTCCACATGACCGACACGGCCGCGCCGGATGTCCAGGGCCAGTGGCAGGTCACCACACCCGAGACCGTCAAGAAGTACTCCGCCGTGGGCTACTTCCTCTCTCGCGAGCTCTTCGAGCACCTCCACGTGCCTATCGGCTTCATCGACAGCTCGTACGGCGCCAGCACCGTGGAAGCCTGGATCTCGCCCGAGGCGATGCAGCAGCACGCCGACTACAAGTACCTGCTGGACAACTACGCCAAGCAGAAGGCCGCCTGGGCTCCCACCGCCGCCGCCCGCACCGCCGCGTTCCACAAGTCGCAGCCCGAATGGGCCGCCCAGGCCGCGAAGGATCTCTCCGCCGGACGATTCGAGCCCCGCAACCGCGTCTCGCTCGGCGACCCCACGCAGAACCAGCACAACCCCTCCGTGCTCTTCAACGGCATGATCGCGCCCATCCTCGGCTATCCCATCAAGGGCGCAGTCTGGTACCAGGGTGAATCGAACGAGGACAAAGAGTCCGTCGTCATCTACCGGAACATGGTGCAGACGATGGTCCAGGACTGGCGTACACGCTGGGGCAAGGTCTCGCCCGAATCCGCCGAGTTCCCCTTCCTCTACGTCCAGCTCGCGAGCCTCAACGCTCCCGCCCTCACCCCGCCCGACCACGCCGGGATCGCCCTGCTGCGCGAGCAGCAGCGCCTCAACCTCGATATCCCGAAGAGCGCCATGGCCGTCACGATCGACATCGGCGACCCCGCAAACGTGCACCCCAAGAACAAGCAGGAGCTCGGGCGCCGTCTGGGCCTGATGGCCCGCAAAGCCGCCTACGGCGAAGACGTCGTCGCCTCCGGCCCGCTCTATGACAGCTTCCGCGTCGACGGCTCGAACGTCACCGTCCACTTCACCCACGCGGAAGGCGGCCTCGCCTCCAAAGGCGGCGCCCCGGTGGGGTTCGCTCTCGCGGGAGCCGACAGGAAGTGGTACTGGGCGGACGCCCGCATCCCCAAAGCCGCCGCCGACAAAGCCGCCGCCGACAAAGCAGGCCCAGACAAGGCAGGCCCCGACAAGGCAGGTGCGGACACCGTCATTCTCTCGAGCCCCAGCGTCCCTTCTCCCGTAGCGGTCCGCTACGCCTACGCCGATGACCCACCCGGCAACCTCTACGGGAAGAACGACGCCAACCTGCCCGCATCGCCCTTCCGCACGGACGTCTGGTAGCCCATCCTTTCCCCCCCGGCGCGCCGCGTCTACACTAGTCAGCATCAGCTTCTCCCAACGAATCTCAGGAGATCCATGAAGCTCTACCAGATGGCCGACCCCATCCGTTATGCGCGGATGACCTCCGCCGAACTCCGCGAGACCTTTCTCCTGGAGTCCCTCTTCACCCCCGGCCAGATCGATCTCGCCTACGTCGACCTCGACCGCACCGTCATCGGGTCCGCCGTCCCCACGGGCGCGCCGCTTACCCTCGCGACCCAGCCCGAGCTTCGCGCAGACCGCTTCCTCGATCGCCGCGAGCTTGGCGTCTTCAACGTGGGAGGCCCGGGCTGCGTGATTGTGGACGGCACACCGTACGACCTCGCCAAGCTCGACTGCCTGTACGCCGGACGCGGCGTCAAGGATGTCACCTTCTCCTCGTCCGACCCCGCCGACCCCGCCGCCTTCTACCTCCTGTCCTACCCCGCGCACACCAGCTACCCCACCGCCATGGTCCGGTTCGCCGAGCTCGAACCGCTCGCCCTCGGCGCCGTAGAAACCTGCAACAAGCGCACCATCTACAAGGCCATCTTCCGCGACGGCATCCAGAGCTGCCAGCTCGTCATGGGCTTCACCCTGCTCGACCCCGGCTCCAACTGGAACACCGTGCCCCCGCACACCCACATGCGCCGGTCCGAGGTCTACCTCTACTTCAACGTCGACCCCGCGCATCGCGTCGTCCACCTGATGGGACCGCCCGACGCCACCAGCCACCTCATCGTCGCCGACCGCCAGGTGGCCATCTCGCCCGGCTGGAGCATCCATGCCGGAGTCGGCACCAGGAACTACGGCTTCTGCTGGGGCATGGGCGGCGAAAACCAGGCCTATGACGACATGGACCCAGTCTCCATCGCAGACCTCAAGTAGCGCCTCCCTGCCGATCTCCACTGCGAGTCTGCGCACAGGTCGCAGCCATCGACACAGGCATCGGCTCGGGAGCTTCCATGGTTCGCCCCGGCGCTCCACGTCGCTCGCTGCGCCGTCTCTCTAACGCGTCTGTGTCCTCTGTGATTCGCCTTCCCCCAACCCAGGAGCCCGCTGAATGACGACCGCAAACGCCCTCACCCTCCGCCCCGCCTCCGAATGCAAATGGGATCTCGTCTCCCTCGGCGAGGTCATGCTCCGCCTCGATCCCGGCGACTACCGCGTCGCCACCACGCGCCACTTCACCGCCTCCGAGGGCGGCGGCGAGTACAACGTCGCCCGCGGACTCCGCCGCTGCTTCGGCCTCCGCACCGCCATCGTCACCGCGCTCGCGGACAACCCCGTCGGCCGTCTCGTCGAAGACCTCATGCTCCAGGGCGGAGTCGACCTCTCCCACCTCCGCTGGACCAAATACGACGGCGTCGGCCGCACCACCCGCAACGGCCTCAACTTCACCGAGCGCGGCTTCGGCGTCCGCGCCGCCCTCGGCTGCTCCGACCGCGGCCACACGGCAGTCTCGCAGCTCAAGCCCGGCCAGATCGACTGGGACCACATCTTCGGTACCGAAGGCGCCCGCTGGTTCCACACCGGCGGCATCTTCTGCGCGCTCTCCGAGACCACGCCCGAGGTCTGCAAGGAGGCCATGCAGGCCGCCCGCAGACACGGCACCGTCATCTCCTACGACCTCAACTACCGCGACTCCCTCTGGAAGTCCATCGGCGGCAAAGAGAAGTCCACCGCCGTCAATCGCGAACTCGCCTCCCTCGTCGACGTCATGATCGGCAACGAAGAAGACTTCACCGCCGCCCTCGGCTTCAAGATCGAAGGCGTGGGCGAAGATCTCGGCGAGCTCGAGTCCGCCTCCTTCCAGACGATGATCCGCTCCGCCGTCTCCACCTACCCCAACTTCAAGGCCGTCGCCACCACGCTCCGCCACGCCAAGACCGCCAGCGTGAACGACTGGGGAGCGGTCTGCTTCTACCAGGGCGAGTTCCACGAGGCCCGCCCCATGCCCGGCCTCGAGATCTTCGACCGCGTGGGCGGCGGAGACTCCTTCGCCTCCGGCCTCATCTACGGCTTCCTCACCGACAAGGGTCCCGACTGGGCCGTCAACTGCGGCTGCGCCCACGGAGCCCTCGCCATGACCACCCCCGGCGACACCACCATGGCCACCTTCGACGAGGTTCAGCGCGTGATGAAGGGAGCCGGAGCCCGCGTACAGCGCTAGCCGCGTGTGCTCCGCGTCGCCTTTGGGGCGCCGCCTCCTCCCCTGCCCATGAACCCAATCCCGGAAGACCTCCAGTCCCGAACCCTGCGCGCCTGCACCACGCTGCACGCTCTCCGTCCGCGCTGGCCCGGAGCCCTGATCCTCAACCTTGGACTCCACCCCAGCGGTGCAGCCCTCTCCCTTGCCGCCAACGTGGTCGGCGCTGCCTGTCTCTCCATCGAGCCCGACCCTCAGCTGCTCCGCAGCGCCCAGCGCACCGGAGCCTGCGACTTCGTCGTCACCACGCTCGACGAGGCCCTCCGCGCACTCAAAAACGAGATCCGCAAGCAGCTCCCCCTCTCCGTCGCGCTCCACTCCGCCGCCGCTCCGGCGCTCGACCAGATCCTCGCCCGCGGCCTCGCCCCGCAGCTTCTCAGCGGCCTCGCGCCGTATCCAGCCGCCGCCGCCCGCCTGCAGGCGTTCGGCGCGGAGATCCTGCCGGAGAACCCCGTCGTCGCTCCCGGCGGCCTCGAACTCCACACCTTCGCCCAGCCTACCCCGGTCGCTCTCCGCGACTTCGACGCGCGTGCACTCGCTCTGCTCGCCCCGGAGGACGCGCTCCGCCGCCGCTGGCTTCTCGCCGCGCCGCGCCTCTTCCCGCGCGATCGCACGCGAACCCTCTGGCTCACCCCCGCAGAGGCCCGGACCCTCGCCTCCTCTACTCCGAAGCCACCGCAAGCAGCCGAGCCCACAGGCTCTTGATCCCGGCATCCGTCTTCGCCGAGATCGCCAGCACGTCCTCCACCCCATGCGCGCGCCTCAGCGCCGCCATCGACTTCACCAGCCCATTCCCCGAAAGCCGGTCCGACTTCGTCCCCACCACCACAAACGGCTTTCCCGAACCGCGAAAGAAGTCGATCATCTGCGTGTCGCTCGGCTGCGGCGGGATGTTCGTATCCACCAGGCAGATGCCCAGCGCCAGCGTCTCGCGCTCCTGCAGGTACGGCTCGATGAACCCCGCCCACTCCGCCGAGACGGACTTCGACACCTTGGCGTACCCATAGCCCGGCAGGTCGGCGAAGACCAGCGACGGTGTCGCCTTGCGCCGCTCGCCGACTCCCTCGTACAGCGCGAAGAAGTTGATCGCGCGCGTTCGCCCGGGCGTCGAGGACACCTTCGCTTCCCGCGACCCCAGCAGGGCATTGATCAACGAAGACTTGCCCACATTCGACCGCCCCAGAAACGCAACCTCCGGCGCACCCGCCGTCTTCGCCCGGGAAGGGAAGTGCGCGACATCGGTCGCCGACAACAGAAACACCGGTGTCAATCGCATCGTCTCAGTCTAGTCCAGCCGTGCTCACCGCACGCGTCAGCGAACGGTCACCGGGGACGTCAACCGGAAGCGCACCAGCGACTCCGACGGAATCACCACGTCCTTGTTGCCCGTATACGCGCTCGCTGCCGTGCCTCCGCCGGCGCCCGCAAGCGCACCGATGGCCGCGCCCTTGCCGCCGCCCGCCAGGCCGCCGATCAGCGCGCCGATACCAGCGCCCCCGCCGATAAACTCGGCCGTCCGCGTGCCCTTGCCCTTGGACGCCACCTCGTACTCGCTTGTACTCACCCGCTGCCCGCCGATCGACGTCAGCTCGATCCCCAGGTCGCCCGCACCCTTGAACCTCCCGCGGCCCTTCGCGGCCACCACGGTGCCCTCCACCCGCGTGCCGCGCCGGAAGGCCGTGCCTCCTCCACGGGTCGTCACGTCCTCCTCCACAACGCCTGAGAATGGCTGCCCTACCTCGCTCCGGCTCGCGCTCAGCGTCTCGGTCACCCGCACCGGAATCGTCGTCCCCGCCGGCACCGTGCGGTCCACCGGCACAGCCGACACCCTGGGTCCTTGTTCCACAGGACCCGACGCAGGTTCCCCGCGCCGCGCACCCGGCTGCTGCCCCGCCGTATACGGACCCGTATACGGACCAGGTGCGAACCCGGGACCAGACCCAGGAGCAGGAGCTCCCGCAGCGGACTGCGGAGATGCCGTCGTCCCCTGCGCCGCCGCCGGATTCGCGGCAGGCGTCGGATTCGCGGCAGGCGCCGGCGCCGGAGACCGGTTGCATCCCGCGCCCACTGCCACTGCCGCTGCCGTCAGCGCAACCGCAAGCGTCTTCGTCACGATTCCTGTCCGTGCGTTCATATGTCGTCTCCCATGGGCCCGCAAAGGTCGCGGCTGCTCGAAGCATACGCCACCCGCTGCGCGGACCGCACACCCGGCCGGGCCGATCACGGTACGCCGGTTTGTGTAGGCCGGCACCCGACCCGGGGCACGCCCCCAACGGCACGCTACTCCGGAGTCGCTGCCGAGGTCGGCTTGGGATGCGTGGTCCCATGCAGCAGAGAACGCTGGTTCGTCCCCACCACGAAAAAAGCCACGACAAACATCAGCACCAGAGCGACACACACCGAAATCAGGAACTTCCGGGTGTTCATGCCTTTGTTCGGGTCGTTCGGATTACGGTTCATAGCACTCATGCAAGCTTGGGATGCCGCATCGGCGAGCCCCGTTACTCCGCACCATCCCTCGACGCCGCGGCCAGCCTAAAAATCCACATGCATCCGCACCGCTTCCACCAGTACGGGCCCGCGATCCGCGTTGTATCCGGGATGCGTCACATACTGCGCGTCCAGAGAATAAAACACGCCCCGCCACGTATGCAGCGTGTAGTACCCCTCAAGGATGTCCTCCCGCGCGTAGTGCAGCCGCCCGTCGCCCAGCAGAAACCCGAGCCCGCCCAGCCCAAGGTAGGCCTGGTGATCGCGCTTGATCGCGTTCGACACCAGCGTCAGTCCGGTCCGGTCCAGTGGACGGCCCCATCGATCCCCGCTCCGGTCTGCGCCCGCTGCCAGCGTCTGGTCCACCTCCGTGTACGCAAACGATTCGTGCTTGCCCTCGTTCCAGCCGAAGCGCGCGTACACCCGCAGCCCCGCTGCAAGCTCCTGCTCCGCGTTCAGCCCGAAGCCATATTTCAAGGCCCCGAACGCCGCATGCCTGGTGATGTCCGGCGTCCCGTCCGTGCCGGAGACGAACGCGGCATTCGCCTCCCGGTAATCCCCCATGTGCGCATGGTTCGCGTACCCCAGCACCCGCACCGCGCCCTTCCGCTCGGCCGCGAGCCCCGGCAGCAGACGCCTCCGCCACTCCGCCTCCACGTTCTGCCCGCTCGCTCGCCGCAGGCTGAAGTCGAAGTCGATCCCGTTCGCCACCGCCGGCATCGCGGCCAGCGCGTAGCGCACCGAAACCGCGCGGTCCACATACTCCGCCACCGCGGCCCACGTGTAGCCGCGCGTGTCCGCCGCGTAGTCCCACGCGCCGTTGTTGTCCACCGTCCAGTTCAGGAACTGCAGGTGCGAGTCCGAGCCCACCGAGTTCAGATCGAAGAAGTCCGGCAAACCCATCTTGCCTATCCTCAGCTCCAGGCGCCGCGCCGGCACCGTCGTCGCCAGCGCGAACGGCCCCCGCGTCGTCTCCGAGACTGCGTTCGACAGCCCGACCGTCCCATGAACCTGCACCCGCGCCAGGTAAGGCAACGGCCCCAGCGTAGGGTTCCGGACGACGTCCAGGTTGGTAAACCCGGCCAGCCCAAGCGCCTCCGAGATCCCGCGCCCCCCGGCCGACTCCTCGTTGTAGAGCACCTCCAGGTGGCTCCCCGGCGAACGCCGCAGCTCATACCCCAGGAACAGCGTCCCCACCAGAGACGTCTTGTACTCCCCCCGCCCGAGCAGACTGTTCGCACCCGCGTACGGGGAGTGAAACGGCCCATGTGCCTGAAACACGACGTTCGCCTGCCCCAGCACAAGCCAGCGCGCCCCGTCGGAATGGCCAAACAGCGTCGCCGTGGACTCCACTGCCTTGGTCCCCTCTGCCGCACTGTCTCCCACGGCGGCAGGAGACCCGCTCGCACCCGCCTTCTGCGCACCGGCCGGCTCCGCGGCAAGACACAGCACCGCAAGCAGGCAAGATGCAACGTAAGGAATGCGTGGCATAGTCGCCTAGTCTACAAGGCTTTCACTCCACCGGGAGTGACTCCGCACGCAAACCACAGGCGGGCTTGAGCGGGGACCTGCGTGCGGAGGAGCCGCTGCGATCGCACCCATGCAGCAGAAACGTCCGGCAGTAACGCCCTTCACCAGCCGCGAACTCTCGCGCTCCTGCCTGACGATCGTCCGCCCGATAGAGAGCGGCTTATGCGCAGGGATAGAGAGGCTTACGTGCCGGTAGACAAGCCGGCAGTTCTCCGACGATACTCTGCAGAGGACACTTTCCATGAATCTGCGGTTGCCTGCATTATCGATTCTGTTGCCAGTTTTCTGCACTCTCGCGCTTCAGAGTCCGATGACGAACGCGCAGCAGCCTTGGACCAACACGAAGCTTTCGCCCGACCAGCGCGCCGATCTGCTGCTGCACCAGCTCACGTTGGACGAAAAGATCCAGCTGGTGCATGGCATCGGCTGGGGTCCTCTGCGCGAGGGAGCCCCCGTGCCCCCCAGCAACAACGGCGGCGCGGGCCAGGTGCTGGGCATCCCACGTCTCGGCATCCCCGACCTCCAGCAGGCGGACTCCGCCGTCGGCGTTCGCGCCGCAGCCGCGCAGAGCCGCTATGCCACGCTGCTGCCCTCGGTGCTCGGCGCCACGGCCTCGTGGGATCCCGACGCGGCGCATCTCTACGGCGACGTGATCGGACGAGAGCTGCGAGCCCAGGGATACAACCAGTCCATCGGAGGAGGCGTGAACCTCGCCCGCGATCCGCGTAACGGCCGCCTGTTCGAGTATGCCGGGGAAGATCCATTGCTCGCCGGCGTCACCGTGGGACACGTCATCGAAGGCGTACAGAGCAACCACGTGATGGGCGACATCAAACACTACGCCCTGAACGACCAGGAGACCGGCCGCACGATCGTCGACGTCCGGCTCGGCCGTAAAGCGATGCGCGAGAGCGATCTGCTGGCCTTCGAGCTCGGCATACGAATCGGTCATCCCGCCTCCGTCATGTGCTCCTACAACAAGATCAACGGCGACTGGGCGTGCGAGAACGACTACCTTCTGAACCATGTGCTGAAAGGCAACTGGCACTACCCCGGCTTCGTCGTCTCCGATTGGGACGCGACCCATACCACCGTCAAAGCCGCGCTCGCCGGACTCGATCTGCAGATGCCCGGTGAGGAGTACTTCGGCCAGCCGCTCAAGCAGGCCGTCCAGAGCAACGCCGTCCCCCCGGCCCGGCTCGACGACATGGTTCATCGCCTTCTGCGAAGCATGTTTGCCGCGGGTGTCATCGACCATCCGCCAACCCCCCGCACCGTGATCGACCCCTTCCGCGGCCGCGACGACGCACAGCACATCGCGGAGGAGAGCATCGTCCTTCTGCGCAACGAGAAGAACCTGTTGCCGCTCGATCCCTCCACCGTGCATTCCATCGCCGTCATCGGCGCGCACGCCGACGTGGGCCTGATGTCCGGCGGGGGCTCGGCGCAGGTCGACGCTCCCGGCGGCAATGCAATCAGTCCGACCAGACCCACGGAGTGGGGCCACCCTGTCTACTTTCCGTCAGCTCCTCTGCGGTACATCCGCGAGCACGCGCCGCAGGCCAACGTAACCTTCAACGCGGGCACCGACCTTCAATCCGCGGCCTCCGCTGCGCGATCCGCAGAGGTCGCCATCGTCTTCGCCGATCAGTACATGAGCGAGGGCGGCGACGCGCTCACCCTCGCGTTGCCCAACAAGCAATCCGATCTGATCCACGCGGTCGCGGCGGCAAATCCTCGAACCCTCGTCGTCCTCGTTACAGGCAATCCCGTCTCGATGCCGTGGCTGAACGAAGTGGCAGGTGTGATGGAGGCCTGGTACCCGGGCATCGGCGGCGCACAAGCCATCGCCAACCTGCTCTTCGGCACCGTGAACCCCTCCGGCAAGCTGCCCATCACCTTTCCGCGGAACGAGGCGCAACTCCCGCATCCCTCCATCTTCGGAATCGACGCGAGCCGGGGCGAAGGCGGCCTCCCCGAGCACTGGACCAGCGAGCAGAAGAACACCAGCTTCCCCGCGGAGCTCTCCGAAGGCACGCGCTTCGGATACAAGTGGTTCGACTCGGAGAACAAAGACCCTCTCTTTCCCTTCGGATTCGGTCTGTCGTACACGTCCTATGCCTACTCCGATCTGCACGTGGACCGCGCGAAGAAGTCTGTCTCCTTCACCGTGCGCAATACGGGGACGCGCGCCGGCACGGAGATCTCCCAGGTCTACGTGCAGCTCCCGGCGGCCACCAAGGAGAACTTCCGTCGCCTCGCCGCATGGCAGCGCGTCGCGTTGAAGGCAGGCGAAAGCAGGAGCGTGACCCTCCCCCTTGAACCCCTCGCCCTGGCAGCCTTCGATGAGGCCGCCGATGATTGGACCTGGCCTGCAGGGGAGTACACCCTCTCCGTGGGCGGCTCCTCGCGCAGCCAGCCTCTCACGGCAAAGGCTCCCCTCGGCCGCTGATCGCCCATTCACCCCGGCCGGTTGACGACACACCCGGCCGGTTGACCAGCTTGCTCCGTGTGCTACTTGGCTGCGGGCCTGGGTTGTGCCTCCGAGCCTTCACGGCTTCGCGCTTTGATCTCCCGATAGATCTTCAGTTCGCGATCCGCGTCCGCCGTGCGGCCCGCCTTGCGGTAGGCAGCCTGCAACTGATAGTGGATGTAGTCCGGTGCGGGATCGCTTGCACACGCCTGCTCCAGGTGCCCGATCGCCTCGGAGGTCTTGCCGTCCTCGAGCAGAGCCTTGCCGAGCTGGTACTGTGCCTGTGCGTGGGTCGGCGTGGAGGCGGTTAGCGCTTCCAGCAGGTGCATGGCATCCGCACGCTGGCCGCTCTGCAGAAGCGCGAACGCCAGCGAGTAGCGAACGTCCGGATTCTCCGGCTCCAGAGCCATCTCCTGCCGCAGCTCCGGCACAGCCTCCGCGGGGCGGTCGAGACGGATCAGCGACTCGCCGGCCTGATAGTGCGCCATCGTCAGCGAAGGGTCCTTGCTGTAAGCGTTTCGGTAGCACGTCAGGCTGTGCTCGTAGTCCTCGGTGTCCATGTAGATGTGGCACACCAGGCTGGCGACGTCGGAGGGCAGCGGCTGCTCCGCGAGCTGGGCGGCAATCGCATTGGCATGCTGCTGCTGGCCCGTGTGCGCAAGCGAATAGGCCCAGGAGTAGGCCGCCCGCGCGTCCTGCATCGCCAGTGTCTGAATCTGCGCGAAGACCACGTCGGCCTCCGCAAACTCCCCCAGCGAGAACAGCGACATGGCCAGCATCATGCGGGAGCGAGCCACCTTCGCCTCCGCAGCCATCGGCTGCTTGGCCGCGGGATCCAGGTACAGGCGCAGCGCACGTGCTGCTTCGGCGAAGTTCCCCACACGAAACGCGGCCGCGCCGATGTTGTGGAGCAGCTCGGGCGAAGGCGTGCCCCAATGCTCCGCCTCCTGGAAGTGAGCCAGCGCATCCTCGTACCGCTCCTGGCGCGCCTCCGCCGTGCCCAGATCGTTGAAGCTGCTCGCGAGAAGCTCGCTCAGCTGACGCTTGCTCGCCTCCATCCGCCGCGACTCTTCCGCACTCCGAACCACCGTGGGAGTAGCCGTGGGCGCGGGGAGCGCAGCCTCTCCGCCCAGGCCCGGCAGCTCGGGCGAACTCATCCCCGGGAACGATACCTTGCCCACCGCCATGGCGTTCGCATCCGCGTGGGCATTCTGCTCGCCTGCGCTCTTGGCGATAAAGCTCGCGCTGTCGGAGATCGCGTGATGCTCGCTGCTCTTGTACTTCGCAAGCAGGGCGTCGCCCTCTTCGTGATTGCCTTCACTCACCAGGATGCGGCCCAGCACCGCGTAGACACGCCGGATCTGGTAGTTGTTGCGCGCCTCATCGCTTCCGGTCACCTCAATCGCCTTGCGCAGGTAGGTCTTTGCCTCCTCCGTATGCCTCTCCCGCACCGCGTTCAAGCCCAGGTAGAGCCACGCCTCCGGAGCGCGCGGGTCCGCCTCCGCGGCAACGTGAAGATGGCGATCCGAGCTTGCAAGGTCCGATCCGACGGTGGACTCGATCGCTCCCAGATAAAAGTTGCTGAGGTATTCGTGCGGCGCCAGGCGAGCCGCTGCGCGCAGATGCTCCAGGCTCTGCGAGTCCGGCCCCCACTCATTCATCTGAAGATACGTATACCCGAGAAAGAACTCTGCGTGGCCCACCCGTGGATCGATCGCAAGAGCCTTCTTGAACTCAGCCACAGCCTCCGGAAGATACTGCGCCTCGCGATACGCATCCCCCGCCGCCACATGCTGGATGGCTCCGTCGCCCGACGCCTTCAGGATCTGGCTGAAGATCGTCTGCGCCTTCGCGAGTTCGTGCATGGCCAGCAGAGAGGACGCCAGCGCATAGGCGACATTCATCTCGGGCTGGATCGCCAGCGAGTGGTTGAAGGCCTCCACGGCGCCGCGATCGTCGCCGCTGGCGCGGAGTGCGCTTCCGCGGATAGCCCAGGCCGCGGCGCTGCGCGGGTCGCTGGCGAGTACGGACGCCGCCTCCTCTGCCGCCTCCTTCGGATGGCCCATTCGGATCAGCATCGAAGCAACTTCCAGGCGGGTCTCTGCCAGCGGCACAAGCGCGAGAGACCTCCGTGCCAGCGCGACCGCATCCGCCGCATCGCCTTCCACCAGCCGCCATTGCGACATCTGGCGAAGCAGGTTCGCCGCGAGCGGGCGCGTCGCCGCTTCGATCCCGCGGGCGTCTCCGCTATCGAGCGCCTTCTGCTGTGCAGCCAGCAGCACAGCCAGTTCTCTCGCGGCAGCAGGCTGTGGTGCCTTCCCCGTCCGGGGCCGCGCCTGCCCATGCGACGCCACGGAGAAGAGGGTCGTCATCAGCAGCGTGCTCAGCAGGGTACGGAAGGCGGTGTTCACGAAGCTCATCATGGCGACACAGCTAAAGAATACAGGCTCCAACGTACGCCGGCAGGGCCTCCTCGGCCCTGCCGGCGTGGTTCAAAGGCGTTGCATGGTTAGAACTCTATATGCAGGCCGTACTGCAGTTGCCGCTCAGCATTGCCCACCAGTCCAGTGGCCACGCCGAAGCTCCCATTTCTGGTCTGCGACGTGATCACGTTGTTGCTTACGCTGCATGGCTGATACTTGCCGCCCGAAGCCGGTCCGCAGTTCACGCTCGAGATCGGAGTGAAGCTGCCCTGGTCCGCGCGGAAGTTCGCATGGTTGAAGACATCGAAGAAGTCCAGACGGAACTGAACCGTCACCCTCTCCTTCACCTTCCAGTTCTTGTCCACCGAGAAGTCCGTGTTGACGAGACGCGGACCCTGGCAGGCGCCCCGCGGAGCCATGTTGGATTGCATGGTTCCGATCTGGTATCCGATCAGTGTGAATCCGGTCGGGTTATAGATCTGGCTGCCCTTTCTGCCGCTGCTGTTGCAGCTCTGCCCGGGAGTCAGCAGAGGCCGCTGGTTTCCCGTCAGCCCTGTCTGAAACAGTGCATTCAAGGCTCCCGCGCCGGTCGCTCCCGAGACCACGTTGGCACTGTTCTCGGAGGCGCCCTGGTAGATGGTGTACGAGTTGCCCGACTGCGCCGACGTGATCCCCGTAATCTCCCATCCTCCCAGCGTGTCGCGGACCAGCATCGTGTGGTTCTGGAGCTTCGGCGCGAAGTACGTTCCGTTCGCGACGAAGATGTTAGGCCGGTTGGTGGCCGCGTTACCGCGATCGAACCGTGGATTGGCGAAGTACGTAAAGCTCTGAGCACCCGTCCCGCCGCTCGAATCGTCCGTAAGAACGTCGGCGATCGCGTGCGACCAGGTATACGCCGCCTGCATTCGGAAGCTGTGAATCTGCGTCCGGAACAACGACTGCAGACCGGAGTAGTTGGAGTCCCCGTTGTGCGACCAGTAGGCAAGCGAACCGAAGTTGCTGTACGGCCGCAGCGCACTCTGCGCGCCTCCCGTAACGAAGCTCGCAGCCGCCCAGTTCGCCGGCGCAATGCTGTTCACGTCGTAGCTGGATGTCAGATGAATGCCGCGATTGCCGACATAACTCACCTGCATCACCGTGTTCGGCGCCAGCTCCTGCTCCAGCGTCAGGTTCCACTGGATGGTGTTGGGCAGAATCGCCCGTGGATCCATTCCCCCCGAAGGAGAGGCGGACCCGCCCGAGAGCGTCGTCGGGGTTGCACCACCCAGCGCGCGTTTGATCCCCGACGCAGTCACCGCGAACGGAGCATTGGCGACCAGCGTGTAGCGGGAGACCCGCTCGCGCTGGAAGAACTGCCCGATGCCCGCGCGGAGAGAGGTCTTTCCGTTCCCCGCAACATCCCACGCAATACCCACGCGCGGCGCGATCAGGTGATTGTTGTTGTACATCAGCGAGTTGTTCGGCCCATCCACACCGTGGCTGAACGACGTCCCAAACTGCTTGTTCGCCGCTCCGCACGGATCCGTGCCGGGTGCGATCCACAGACCGTTGCACGCGTCGCTGGCAGGCTTCGTCGTGTCGTAGAGCTGCGGCTGGAAGCTGGTCAGCTGATTGTTCGGCTGCGTCGGCTGCCGAAGCAGGGAGTAGCGTGCGCCGTAGCTCACGGTCAGCCTAGGCGTCATCTTCCAGGTGTCGCCCGCGTAGAACTCGATGTCCTTCCAGCGCAGTTGCGCGCGCGTGTTCGTCGAGGTCTCCGACAAGCTGAAGGGATTGTTCGGGATCAGCACGTTAGCCAGCGGGTTACCCGTAGGAATCCCTACGGCATAGTCGAACGTCTGGAAGGTGGGCCGCTCCGTGCTGGCTGCGCCTGCATCCTCGTTCTTGCCGTCGATGCCCACAAACGCACCGAGCTTCAGAGCATGCCGCGCAGCCACCTTGGAGATGTCGTCCCGGTAGGTGTAGATGTCCAGGCTGTTGCTCCAGGGCGCGATCGACCAGATGTTGTTGTAGTTTCCGTAAGGCCCAAGCCCCGACCAGATGGTCGGCGTAGAGGCGCTCGCCGTCTTCAACGACAGAGGATACAGCGTGGGAATTGCCGCGGCCAGCTGGTTCAGCAGCCCTGCGTTCGTGCCGCCCGGCGCAACCGTGATGCGGTTGTTCGAGTAGGCGAACTCCGCGTCGTTCACCAGCGAATTGCTGATCGTGGACGTCCAGCGGCCGATGATCATCTTCGACGGCTGCGCCCAGCTGCCATTGATCACCGGGAACGGGGTGTCGCCCCAGTACTGGTTTCCGTTGTACGAAGGATTGGTGAAGTGGTCCTGCGTGTACCGGCCCATCAGAGCGTTGCGCTTGTTGATGTTGAAATCCATCCGGGCGTTCTCCTGCCGATAGCTGACCGCCGTCGGCAGCGACTTCGACCAGTTGTTGCCGTCCGAGCCCGCCACTTTGTTGGGCAGAGGGAAGTACTCCGCAAGCAGCACCCCGGCAGGATCAACGCTCGACATCACGCGCGGATTGCCGTTCTTCTGAAGGTTCGCCGGAATGTTCGGAGCCGTCGCGCCACAGCTCAGAGTGGTAAAGTCACCGGCGCGTTCCGCTGCGCTCGGCACGCACGAAGCCTGGGAAAAGCCGTTGATCTGATGATTCCACTCCTCGTTGAAGAAGAAGAACATCTTGTCCCGCATGATCGGGCCGCCGATCGAGTACCCCCAATCGTTCCGGCGAAGCTTGTCTTTGCCGTCCAGCGGCTGACCCTGTCCCACGTTGTGCTTCGCGAAGTACGTGTACGCCGCCAAAGCATCGTTCCGGCCGCTGTAGAACACGCTTCCATGGAAGGCATTCGTGCCGCCGCGCGTCACGATGCTGATCACCGCACCCGAGGCCTGCCCGTACTCAGGACCGTAGCTGTTGGTCAACATCTTGAATTCGGCGATCGACTCGATCGACGGGTAGATGAGAATCGTCCGGTTGGACCCCACATCGTTGTCGTTCGCACCGTCCACCAGAAACAGGTTGTTGGTCGTCGGGTTTCCGTTGACGGAAAAATCGACGCCGCCCTGCAGCCCCTTGTTCTTGCTGTCGAAGTTGTTCGCACCGGAGACCCCGGGCCCAAGTTGAGTCAGCTCCACAAAGCTGCGGCCATTCAGCGGCAGCTCCTTCACCTGGGTGCCGTCGACCACCGTCCCCAGCGCTCCGCTCTCGGTCTCCACCTGGATCGAAGTGGCTGAAACCTCCACCGTTTCAGACACATTTCCCACCTCGAGTCTCGCGTCCACGCGGGTCACCGTGGCCACATTCACGATCACGTTGCTGGCAAGAAAGCGCCGGAACGACGGACTCGCCACCGCCAGCGTGTAGGTGCCGATCGGTACCTCGTCCAGCGTAAACTCGCCAACCTGTGACGCCGTAGCCACGCGTGTAACCCCGGTGGCTGTGCTCGTCAGCGTGACTGTAGCCCGCGCGACGGCAGCGCCCGTCGGATCGGTCACCTGACCCACGACGCTTCCGTTGGTGCTCTGGGCCATCATGGATGCGGCGCAGAACACGCTCAGCATCAGGACGATACTGGAGAAACCATAACTCCGTTTCATACTCCCCCTAAATAAGTGAACTCCGTTCGCCATGCTCGAGAGAAGTCACAGTCGTTCTCTCGCTTCGGGCCCAGGTGCATCGGTCCCCTCACCCACAGAATCGATTCCGCGGAGAGAGTTACAGAATCCATTCTGCAAACGGGCACAATCTTCCCTCCGGCCGGTCGTCGATGTCAACACAATTAACCGGATCCGCCGAATTTGCTGAAGACAACATCCATCCCATCCACAAAGCCGCGCGTCACACACACGCCCACACCCCCCCAGGCACACCCCCACAAGCCCGCGCCGTACGCCCGCTTACTTCCCGGCTGGAACGATCTTCGTGTGCTCCACAATCCCGCTGCCTTCAAGGACGCTGTAGAAGCGGTCCGCCTGCAGGTTCGTCAGCGTCTCCACCGCACCCGAAGGCCAGCGAATCTCCACCCGCTGCACCGCCTCCGCCTTGCCCAGGCCGAAGTGCAGCCGCAGGTCGTTCTGCGAGAGATAGCTGCCCCCGCTGCGCACCTCGTCCATCTGCCGTACCCCGCCGGCAGTCACCGTTACCCGTGCGCCGATCCCCATACGATTGCTCTTCGTCCCGCCCAGCTCGAAGCTCACCCAGTGGTTCCCCGCGACTCCCTTGTTCCGCAGAATCGTCGGCGCGCCGTCCAGATTCTCGATCACCAGATCGACGGTGCCATCGTTGTCGAGATCGGCGGCCGCCAGCCCTCTGCTTACACGAGCCTCCCGCACAGCCGCCCCCGCCAGGCTCCCGGCATCGCAGAACGTCCCGTCCCTCTCGTTCATCAGCAGGTTCTCCGGCTCGCGATAGCGTGCCCCCGAAGGAGTGTCGTCCACCTGCGGATACACGTGGCCGTTCACCGAGAACAGGTCCTGCCAGCCGTCGTTGTCCAGGTCCACAAACGCCACACCCCACTTCACATAGGGCAGGGAAGGCAGCGCGACCCCCGACTCGTACGACACGTCCGTGAAGCTGAAGCCGCCGTCGTTGCGGTACAGCGTATTGAACTCATCCGCAAAGTTCGTGATGTAGATGGAGAATCGGCCCGTATGGTTGTAGTCCGCCACCGCCACCCCCATCGACCCCTGTTCGGAGCCGTCCCCGCTCACCGCCGTGCCGGATTCGAGCCCGATCTCCTTGAACCTCCCCGAACCCATGTTGCGATACAGGTAGTTCGGCGTCGAATCGTCCGCAACGTACAGGTCCGGCCGGCCCGTGTTGCCGAGATCCGACCAGATCACGCCCATCCCGTAGTAGCCGCTGGCATCGTCCACCCCGGCAGCCTTCGAGACGTCCGTGAACGTGCCGTCTCCGTTGTTGTGGTACAGCGTGTCCCCCGCACCCTTCAGCCCCCGCGGCCCGCACTGCACGTCGATCCCCCGGAACTTGCAGGTCGGGCTCTTGCCGAACCCCGGAAGGTCGTTCAGCCGGAAGTCGACGTAGTTCGCCACCATCAGATCGACGAAGCCGTCTCCGTCGTAGTCCGCGAACGCCGCTCCCGCAGACCACCGCCCATCCGCGACTCCAGCCTTCTTCGTCACATCGGTGAACGTGCCGTCGCCGTTGTTGTGGTACAGCACATTCCCGCCCAGGCAGGTCACGTAGACGTCGGGCCAGCCGTCATTGTCGTAGTCCCCCACGGCGCCGCCCATCGCGAAGCACGGCGACCCGATCCCGGCCTTCTCCGTCACATCCGTAAACGTGCCGTCGTGATTGTTGTGGTAGAGCGCCCCCCTCGCCTTCTCCCCCTTCAGAGCCATCTCCACCGTCGGGGCGTTCGTAAAGTAGAGGTCCGGCCAGCCATCCCGGTCGTAGTCCACCGCAAGCACGCCGCCGCTCATCGATTCCACGATGTACTTCTTCTCGGGAGCGGCCAGGTGCACAAACTTCACACCGGAGGCCTTCGTCACGTCCACCAGCTGCGGCGCCGCACGGTTCTTGCACACACGCGTCCGGGCCGTCGGTGGAGGAGCCGTGCCCGGCGTATGGGCCTGCGCCGCCAGGTTGGCCGTGAACGCCGCCTGCAGAACAACGGTGCTGAACGTGGAAAGCGACCTGCCGAACATGTCTGGAGCCCGAGACGAATTATCCCACCAATGCATCGGCAGCGCCGCCACCGCAGAGCCGGGTAGCACTATGTAGCACGATGCGCGGTAGCACTATGTCGGGTAGCACTATATAGACCGTGTAGACTAGACTCTCCCCGCATAGAGCAGCATGCATCCTCTCCCTGACGTCCCTATGAGACCAACGCGACGATCCGGCCGCGCAGACGCCGCGCATACCACCCCACAACGGCCTTTGTTGCACGAACACACCGCTAAGGGCGCCCACCCTGGGAGACGTCCTACCCTGCTGGACGTGGCCCGCCGACTCTCGCTGTCACGAACCACCGTCTCCGTCGTCCTCAGCAACTCCCCCGCCGCCGCCGCCATCTCCGAGAAGACCCGCCTCAGAATCCTCCAGGCCGCGGAGGAGATGAACTATACCCCCCATCTCCCCGCACGCTCCCTGCGCAACAACCGCAGCATGTCCATCGGCGTCATGACCATCGACCTCAGCGATGGCTACTTCACCTCGCTCATGGTCGGCGTCGAGGCCAGCCTGGTCGAGCTTGGATACTTCTACTTCATCGTCTCCCACTTCTCCGACCCCAAACTCCTCCAGCAATACGCCCGCATGTTGAGCGAGCGCTGCGTCGAAGGCATCCTGCTGGTCAACACCCCTGCCCCGCAGGTCAACCTCCCCATGGTCTCCATCGCCGGGCATCATGTGCGCAACGGGCCCCCCACCGTCATGCTCGACCACGACCATGCCGCCTGGATCGCCATCAGCCACCTCGCGGACCTGGGGCACAGGCGCATCGCCTTCATCGTCGGACAGCCCTGGTCGCTCGACTCAAGGGACCGCTGGGAGGCCATCCAGGCCGCCGCACAGAAGCACTCCATCGCAGTCGACCCCAGCCTTGTGATCACGCTCGAAAGCAATACCTGGTCGCCGGACATAGGCTACGCCCCCATGCGCAAGCTGCTGGCCCGGACCCGAAACTTCACCGCCGTCTTCGCCTTCAACGACACCGCAGCCATGGGCGTCATCCGAGCCCTCATCGACGAAGGCCTGCGGGTCCCCCAGGACGTCTCCGTCCTCGGCTTCGACGATGTCGTGAACGCCAATTTCTTCATCCCCAGGCTCAGCACCATCCGCCAGCCGCTCCAGTCCATGGGCCGCTCCGCCGTCGACCGGCTGCTGACCAGCATCAGGGATCCCGGCCGCCGCCTGCCCGCAACCATCCGGATGCAGCCGGAGTTGATCGTCCGCGAATCCACCGGGCCCGCACCAGCCGCCCGTTCCAGACGATCGCTGCCGGGTTCCGCACGATAGGCCGCCGCCCGGAGCCGATAGCCGCCGCCCCGAAGACGCCAGCCGCCGCCCGGAGCCGACAGCCTGTCCCATAGCCCCGCCCGAGACCCGTATCCGCCACCCGCCGCGCCTGCCCATTTCCGCACATCCGGGGTTCATGTTCCGTCTCCCGCCGCCCCCCGCCGCCCCCCCTGAAGCCTCCCCTGGCGCCGTTTGCAACGCACCGCGGCCCGCTGATATAGTTGCTCTACACGGGAAAGGAGGATGGTCCAGCCTATGAAAATTGAAAGCAATAGTTGCACTACAGCACGTGAGGTGACTGAGGCTTAGAGCGCGTCCCGCTCTGGTCTGCAAGGTAAGTCCTGGCGTATCGATCGTCCACGCCGAGGCCCGTCCCCCAAAACGAGGACGCCTCAGGTCAATCTCAACAGCTCACCGCCAGAAGGCCCTTCGCTCCGCGATCCCCGACCCCTACCCGGCGTCAGGCATCAACGAAAGAAGGGCCTTTCTGTCCCTCCGCCTTCCCCTCGCGCCGGACCGTCACCGGCCCTCCGTCACCCCCGTCCTGTCGTCCAAATCCAGACTTCCCGCCCCCCCAAATCCTCCCAGAAAACGCGTGTCAAGCCCCCGAACCTCCTCCCGGGCCAGTAAACTATTTCGCCTCAATCAAATAGCTCGGAAAAATAGTTGGCCGTTTCCCCCTGCTGAAAACGGTAAAATAGAAGTAGGGCAAGTCTGCGCGGCATCCTCCCCACCCTCCTCCGGGAGAGGGAGACCTGGCCGGACTTCGCGCCTCTAACTCCTTTGTCCGGGATACTTTAGGACTTAAGTACGGGGGGTGGGGGGGTACCCCTCATCGAACCCCCAGAGCACCACACGGAGACACGCACCATGGAGCCCCTCGTCATCGCCGGCCGCGCCTTTCAGTCACGCCTCATCGTAGGCACCGGCAAGTACAAGGATGGCCCGGAGACGCAGGCCGCCGTCGAAGCCTCGGGAGCCGAGATGGTCACCGTAGCCGTGCGCCGCGTGAACCTCGACCGCACCTCCGCCTCGCTGCTCGACTTCCTCGACCCCCAGCGCTACTTCCTCCTCCCCAACACCGCGGGCTGCTACACCGCGGAGGAGGCCATCCGCGCCGCCCGCCTCGCCCGGGAGGTCGGTCTCTCCGACTGGGTCAAGATCGAGGTCATCGGCGACAAGGCCACCCTCTACCCCGACGTGCCGGCCACCCTGGAAGCCACCCGCGTACTCGCGAAGGAAGGCTTTACCGTTCTGCCGTATACCTCTGACGACATTGTGTTTGCGCTTCGCCTGATCGACGCCGGAGCAGCCGCCGTCATGCCCCTCGGAGCGCCCATCGGCTCGGGCCTCGGCCTCCAGAACACCGCCAACCTCCGCATCCTTCGCGAGCGCATCACCGAGGTCCCGCTCATCGTCGACGCCGGAGTCGGAACCGCCTCCGACGCCGCGCTCGCCATGGAGCTCGGCTTCGACGCCGTCCTGATGAACACCGCCATCGCCGAAGCCCGCGATCCCCTCCTCATGGCCGAGGCCATGCAGCACGCCGTCCTCGGAGGCCGCCAGGCCTTCCTCGCAGGACGCATGCCGCGCCGCCTCTACGCCACCGCAAGCTCCCCCTTGGAGGGCATCAGCCGCTAGCTCTGGGGCCGTTCCGCCCCTTCGCCGCCCTCCGTCCAGTCACCACCTCGGCAACACGCAACCGTAGCCCTCGGCGCACACCGGGGTTTAGACTTTCGGCGATACCCTTATGCGCGTCTTCGGAATCGACTGTGGAACGGAGTTCACCGGCTGGGG
>JALYIA010000050.1 GCA_030776065.1 Acidobacteriota bacterium | reverse complement strand
GGGCGCCATCCGCAGCGGACTGGGCGGAGGCCGCCGTGGCGAAGAAGAGGATCGCCGGGAGGATCAGCGCAACCACCGCGTGCCGCGCAGCGAGGACTCCGGCGTAGCCGGAGCTCCGCCAGGCCGCCCGTGCGCACCCGGCTATCCGGCCGGGCGGCGCCGATCCGCAGCACCTCATCTCTTCTTCCTCCCGAATTCTCTGCGTAGCAGGAGACCTACCGGTGAGGCGTGGCGCGACGGGCGGCGGATGCATGCGCCACCAGGCTGGACCGCGTGCGAAACCCTCAGGGTAAGCCGCAGAGTAGCGGCTTTTTCCCAAATAGGGAAGACGACAGAAGGGTCAGAGACTCGCCGGGGTTAGCGTGGAGGGGAGGGAAGGGGATTGTTCCACGTGGAACAATCGGCAAGTCCTGCGACTGCTTCACATAGGGAGAGTGCCCGATTCGGCCACACGTATGCGGCCAATTGCGTTTGGCAGAACGTATGCGGCCACATGCCTGAAGTGCCAGCGAGACGTGTGTGGAGCGTGTGTCTTCGGAGCGCCCGGTGAGCCTGCAGTCGCGTAAGCCGGGTATGTTTCCGTTAGGCCCTGCGCGGGTGTTTGCTAGAATTGAGTACCAGAGGCTCGTGTTCGACGGCACGAAATGGTCTGTTGCGGGTTGACGTTTTCGTGCGGAGTGTACTTCGTCGAACGACAGCCGGTCGATTCTGTCACCTCCCCGCACATTCGAGCGCGCGCGAGTCCAACCAAACCCTTTGCAGTCTGAGAGACGCCATGTTTATTGATGAGGCCCGGGTACGGGTCAAGGCCGGAGACGGCGGCAACGGATGCATGGCGTTTCGGCGGGAGAAGTTCGTCCCGAAGGGTGGTCCCTCGGGCGGGGACGGAGGTCACGGCGGGGACATCCTGATGGCCTCTTCGCTCTCGCACAACACGCTGGTGCACTTCCGGTTCAATCCGGAGTGGAAGGCGGACCGGGGGGGGCATGGCCTGGGCTCGAACATGTCCGGCTCGACCGGCGAGCCCACGACGCTGAAGGTACCGGTCGGCACGATGGTGTACGACGACGAGACGGGCGAGCTGATCCACGACTTCGCCCGGCCGGGCGAGACCATCGTGATCGCACGGGGAGGCCGCGGGGGGCGGGGCAACCAGCACTTCGCCACGTCGACCCACCAGGCACCGCGGGAGCACGAGCTTGGCCGCACGGGGGAAGAGCGCGTCTACCGGCTGGAGCTTCGGCTGCTGGCGGACGCCGGGCTGGTGGGGTATCCGAACGTCGGCAAGTCCACGCTGATCTCTCGGCTTTCGGCGGCGCGCCCGAAGATTGCGAACTATGCGTTCACGACGCTCGAGCCGAACCTGGGCGTGGTGCAGGTGGGCGACTTTCCGCACACCGAGAGCTTCACGATCGCCGACCTGCCGGGGCTGATCGAAGGGGCGCACCTGGGCCACGGGCTGGGCATCCAGTTCCTCCGGCACGTGGAGCGGACATCGGTGATCGTCCACCTGGTGGATGTCTCGGACGCAGCGGACATGGAGGGGGGCGGCGTGGGCTCGGCGCGGCCGGACCCGGTCGCGGACTTCAAGGCAATCTCGGCCGAGTTGAAGGCGTTCGACCCGGCGCTGGTCGCGAAGCCGACGATTGTGGTGGCGGCGAAGATCGACGTCGCGAATCCCGCGAAGCTCAAGAAGCTGACGGCCTTCGCGAAGCGGAAGAAGCTGCCCTTCTACGCCATCTCCGCGGTGAGCGGGGAGGGCGTGGAGACACTGAAGTACGCGATCGCCAAGCTGGTGTCCGAGCACCGCCCGGTGCTCGATCCGGAGGTGCTTCAGGCGGAGGCTGCAGTGGCCGCGGGCAAGAAGATCAAGCCGGCGTATCCGCCGCCCGCACCGAACGCGCGCGGGCGGGCCCGGTAAAGCTACGGGCCCTGTCGTTATGTTGGGCTCCACCACGCGGGGAGGACGGCTGCAGGCGCGCGATTCCTGCGTCTGGTACGGCTTTTTCTCCTGTGCGCGGACGATTGAATCTTTCTATAGACTTCTAGGGAGGGGCACCGGCCGCGCGTCTGTGCCTCAGGTCTCTTTTCGAAGGAACTCCGCATTGATGAAACTCCGCCTCCTGCTGGCCGCTGCAGTTCTTCTTCCGGCGGTCTCCGCCGTCCGAGCACAGACAGCGTCTGCCCCCGCTGACAGCCCGTCCGGCAACTCGGCCGGAAATCAGTTTGGCATTTACCTGAACCCGATCGCGATCCGGATCTCGAACTCCGTAAAGGACACGAGCAGCTTTTCGTTCCTGGGCACGAGCGATACCTCGCGCGTCTTCTGGGGTGTGGACTACGGGATGTACTATGACTTTCTGCATACGGGGGCGATCACCGTGGGCGCGGACCTTCGCGCCGCGAATCTCCACGCGAACAATGCCTCGTTGAAGGATCTGCTGGTGGGGGTACGGGTCTCTGGGCAAGTTGGGCAGAGCGCCTGGCATCCGTATGCGGAGGCGATGATCGGCGGCGGGTGGACCAAGGCTCCCGCGTCGGCGATCTCCGTGCGCAAGGTGCAGTACCAGGGCTTCGTGGGGGTCGACCGCCCGATCGGCAAGCATGTCGATCTTCGAGCGATCGAGGCCGGGTACGGCAGTCTGCACACGATCTCGAGCGCCACGGTGGGCAACGGGGGCAATGTCTCCATCCCTGCCTCGAGCCTGCTGAGCATCAGCTCAGGACTTGTGTTCCGGTTCTGAGTCGGGCGAGGGTGCACGGGGGGCGGGCAGGCCTCCCTGTCGAGGGGGCCTGTGTAACGTCCCTGTCTGGAGCGTCTTCGCGGTCGGCTGCGCACGTTGCTTTCCCGAGCGGAAATGTTTCCGCTATAGGAATTTAGTTGCTGACAGTAGCGTCCGCAGTTCGTTATGCTCTTGCCTGCGCCAACACTCCGCATAAAGGAACACCGATGAGATTGCGTTTCCTAGCAAGCCTGTTTGCCTTGGTGGTCGGGGCTGCGACTGCGCGCGCGCAGTCGGGCGTCTACGCCATGTTCGACGCGCAGCAGTTCACGCGGTCCGGTCTGCTGGCCGCGCCGGTCGGCGGGCAGAGCAACACCGAAAGCCCATGGCTGTACGGCACTACCTTTGGGGCGTTCTACACGGTTCACCGGATCCCGAAACTGGGCGAGCTGCACACGGGACCCTTGGCGATCGGGTTCGACGCACGCGGCACCATCGTCCGGACCAACACGCAGTTGAATCGCGACGACGGCATTTTGAGCCTGCGGGTTACCACCAAGAATCCGTTTGCCAGGGTGAAGCCTTACGTGCAGGGCGGAGCCGGGGTGGGTCACACCAAGGTTCCTGGGCAGCTCAGCTTCACGAACAACTGGAGCTACCTGTTCGCGGTTGGGGCGGACCGAACGATCCACAAACACCTGGACTGGCGGGTGGTCGAGGTGTCGGGCGGCTTCCTCGGGAGCTACACCTCCGGCTCGAACGTGAACAACTCGAACCGTCTGCTGAACCTTGCTACGGGCCTGGTGGCTACGTTTTAGCGTGGGCACGTGCGGTGACGCCTTGATCCGCAGGACGGTATCCGGCGGGCGTCGCATGGGGCGGGCGTGACGGCTGAGCGTCTCCCGGCATCCAACGGATGCGAGCAGATACCGCTCTGCAGAGGAGCTGTGCGATGAGACGAATGATCTTCTGGGCGACCCTTGCCTCCGGAGCCGTAGCAGCCTACCTGATGTACCGTCGTGGCGAGTCCTTCGGGACGATTGCGCAGAAGGCGGTCGGCAATCCCGTGGGCTCTCTGGTTAACGAGCTCAAGACGGCGTAGACCCGTGGCGTGCCGGGGTGCCGCTTATCCGCGGATACCGTATCGCTCCTCCAGAAAGCACTGGAGGTCGTGCGGCACCCGGGCCGCCAGCTCCTGCCAGGTCAGGAGTTTGAGCCGCCAGCGGAGCTCCGGCGCATGCACGGCCGACAGCACGGTGTACCAGGCTTCGATGAGGTCGGTTCTGCGCGCGTCGAGAAGCAGGCAGAAGCTGCCGCCGCCCGCATACGCGGCGAGTACGTTGCGAATGAGTTGGTAGCCCACGTAGAGCGGCTCGGCTGCAGGGCGCGAACTCACCGGGAGGTTCACCGTAGGATCGAGGGGATCCACGTTGGCCGGCAGGTCGAGCGGTCGCGGCACACGCCGCGGCAGGGCATCGAGGTCAAAGACGGCAGGGAGATCGCGGTAGCGGCGAAGCAGCGTGGGAGAGGCGGTCTGGAAGTCGCCCTCGTTCAGCTTGGCCTCGATCAGCACCTGCTCCGGCGGGTCGCCGATCGCAAGATCGATCTCCGTGCGGTCCACCATGACGTCGCCGTCCGCCTCGCCGCCTGGGGCACTTGGATCGTGCGCGCGCCGCACCCGGGAACGGCCCTTTCGCGCGGTTGCAAGCGGTACGCCGGGCAGAGCTCCGAAGCGGAGCGGGGATGCGGGGACGACGCCCAACAGCGCAGCGACGGGAGTGGAGAGCGTGCCGGCGTGGTAGACCCCGGGGTGGCAGAAGATGTTCATCAGCAGCGCGTCCGAGCTTACGGCGGAGTCGAGCTCCATCCAACGCCAGTCTTTGCGGGGGCGCGATCTGCGCGAGGCGGTATGGGGCTTGGCGAGCCGTCGGCTCCACTCGGGGTTGGCCCGGATGGCGGCGTCGGCTGCGGGGTGAAAGTTGCCGTGACGCCCCTGCTCGTCGCGACCGAAGATGACGCCGGGCACTCTGCCGGGCGACAGCTCGTGCAGCAGACGATGGGAGCGAGCGTACGCCTGCGCGCGGGCCTGGATCTCGCCCCGCAACTGCGCGGCGCTGCACGGTGGGCTGGGGACGAGGCGGGGCACAGGAGTCTTCCACCTCCAGTCTGACACGGTGGCGTGGCTACACCCAAGCACCGGGCCGGAGGACTCGGCCATACACTAGCCGAGGAGGAGAGACACCATGCCGCGAGAGTTCGACTGGACCGACACCGAAGAGATTGGGATTCAACTGCAGGAGAAGCACCCGGAGATTGACCCCTACACCGTGCGCTTCACGGACCTGCACCGGTGGGTCACGGAACTGCCAGGCTTTATCGGGGATGCGGCGAAGTCGAACGAAGGCATCCTCGAAGCGATCCAGACGGCGTGGCACGAGGAGTATGAGGACGCAAAGGACGCCTAGGGGCGCGGGGGCGCGGTAGAGCTGTTTCCCCGCTCAGCGACGGTGCAGGATCTGGCGCGGCAGAGCCGAACCTGTGGCGAGCAGCATCGCGGCGGCGGCGGCGCCCCAGACCGCCGTGGCAAGGGTGATGGTGATCAGGTCTCCGCGATGCCCGGCCAGCGGGGGCAGGGTACGCACCACGGCGGCGGCCGCGGCAAAGGCGAGTACGGCGGCCACCAGCGCACGGAGCACCTCCTGGCCGTCCAGGTCGGCCAGCGAGACGAGACGCCTGCGGTGCAGCAGAAGCGCCAGTGCAGCGGTCTGGATCAGGATGCCGATATCGGACGCAAACGCGAGGCCAGGCATCCCAAAGGCACGAAACAGAGCCCAGTAGATGGGAAGGGACAGCAGCACCACGGTGGTCCCTGCAATGGCCGGCGTCACCGTGTCGCTCGCCGCATAGAACGCCCGGGCGTAGATTCCTTGCACGGCCCAGAGCGCGAGGGATACGGCGAAGATACGGAACAGGTGCGTGGTCTCGGCCGCATCCGCGTGATTGAACAGCCCGCCGCGCAGCAGATCCATCAGCCAGGGCGCGACGGCCAGCATCCACGCGGAGACCAGCAGACCGACCGCGAACAGCCGCGACACGGACCGTCCCACGGAGGACGAGAACTCCACCATCAACCTGCGCTGGAACAACGACGCGAAGAACGGCAGCGAAGCCGTCCCGGCCGCGGGCCCGATGATGTTGAAGGGCGCGTTGAAGAGATCCTTGGCCGTGTTGATCAGCGTAAGCTGGCCTACCTGGCCGCTGGCAAACCGGTTGAAGAAGATGCCGTCGAACATCACCAGGGACACGCCCAGCATAAGGGGAGCAGCCGCGCGGAGCCAGGCCACAAACGCGGGGTCGCGAAAGCCGATGCGCGGGCGGAGGTGCAGCCCGGTGCGCAGCGCACCCAACGTGTTCAGCAGCGCGGACCCGAGCACGACGCCCGCCAGCACACCGATGACAAGCGAGTACACACCGAATCTCCGGTGGAACATGACCGCGCCGAGCACGATGCCGCCGTTGTAGATCACCGGGGTGAGCGCCTGGTAGAGGAAGATCTTGCGGACCTGCAGCCGCGCGGACATCATGCTGCCGATGAAAAAGAAGAGCTGTGCGGGAAGCAGCCAGCGCGTGAGAGAGATGCACAGCGGGCCGCGGGCATCATGGAGAAACATCTCCCCATACGCTACGCGGACGAACAAGGGCGCGGCGATGGCGGCAAGTACCATGACGCCTGCGAGGGAGGCGAACATGGTCGTCAGGACTACCGAAAGAGCGCGGTCCGCCCCTTCCTCGTCTCCCGTCTCTAGAAACCGGTTGAGCATGGTGATCATCGACACGGACGCCGCACTCCCCACCAGGAAGTAGGCCAGCAGATCGGGCAGTTTGAACGCCGCACGGTACGCGTCCTGTTCCACCCCGGCGCCGAACAGAAAGGCGATGTACTTGATCCGGACCAGGCCCAGCAGCCCGGAAAGGAGGGCCGACCCCATCAGCAGAGCCGCTGCCGAGCCAGCCGTATGCTGCTGCCGCGCGGGAGCCAGCCGGGGCTCGGCGCCGCGGGTGGCTGAGGCCGGTGGCTGGCTGCCGGCGGTCATCGGGAT
>JALYIA010000049.1 GCA_030776065.1 Acidobacteriota bacterium | reverse complement strand
CCCGAAAACCACACCAGGCACCACTTCCCCCGCGACTCCACCCGCTGCACCACCCGGCCCACAATCGGTGTGTCGTCGTTCACCCGCGCAATCGTCGCCAGCGCCGTCTCGAACCCCACCACACGCCGCCCCGCCAGCGCCGCATTCAGCGCCCGAGCCGCCCGAAAGATCGTATCCCCCTCCGGCATCGAACCCTCCTCCCCTTCAGACGTTCGCGCCACGCAAGCTGTTCCCCGCGCTCAAGCTTTCCGGGATGCAGTGGCTGGCGATTCAGGATGCAGTGCGCCCAGCAAGTCTCCTCCGCCGCCCCTCCTCCCCCTCAGCGAGTGCAACAAGTGTTGTCAAGCCCCAAACTCACCTAACTCCTTGAGAAAGCAGGCGAATAAACTTGGCCGTTTAGTTTCTCCAACCAGCTATACTGGATACAGAGAGTAAAAAGAGCCTCCGCAGCCGCGGGGGCCTTCGTGTTTGCACCCCCTGCCCCCAAAACCGGGGTACCTAGGGGGTACTTTCCCAGACTTAACCTCAATGAACGGGATACTTTAGGACCAAAGTACGGGGGGGGAGGGGGGTACCCCCGCCGTACCACCCTCTACGCCCGGACGGCCGCCGCCGCCCCGCTCCCCGGCAGAGGAGGCAGCAGGCGCCGCACGTTGAACCCCATTGCACCCGCCACAAAGCCCGCGTCCAGAAGAGCACGCGCCAACACGCTCTCCCCCACCGCAACCCCATTCACCGAGGAGATCAGCATGCCCGCCCGCCCCGCCGCATCGTCCTCGCGATCTCCCCGCACCCGCCCCACAAAGAACTCCGCCAGAGCACGCGCCACCTGCCCCCGCCCCGGCTCCTCCTCCGGCAGCCACACCTGCACATTCGGATTCCCCCGCCGAAGATACGCCGCCAACGCCCCGTCGCACAGAATCACCCTCGCCCCTACACTCCGCGTCAGCGACGACGCCTCATCCCCGCCCGCCGGCCACCGCAGCAGCGAGCCATACGGATTCGCCGGGTCGGTCGCCGCCAGCATCACCATCTCCCGCCGCGTCTCGCCGTCGCCCGGGCGCTCCGCCCGAAGACTCCGCAGCAGATCCACCGCCGCCGGCATCGCAAACTGCGTCGCCCCAAGATCCGCCGCAAAGTACCCGCGCCGCACCTTGCCCGACTCCTCCATCGCCTTCAGCACGTCGTACACCGCCGAAAACCCGCCAACCAGCCCCTCCGCATGTGCCGTCTCGCGAAACACCACGCCGTACCGCGTCAGCAACTGCTGCGCCATCGCATGCGACCACGACGTTCCGCTGCGCCCCACTTTCTTGTCGTTCTGCTTACCGTTGTCATTCCCGAAGGGAATCTGCCTCTCCGGCACTTCCGCGGGATTCAGCGCCCACCGCCCCTGCGCCGTCGGCGGAGTCGTCCGCCGCGAACGGAAGCCCGAGCCCTGCCGATGCACCCGCTTCGCCGCCCCACGCCCCGAACTCGACGGCCGCTCGCAGTACGCCCGCAGCGCGTGGAACGCATCGTTCGTCACCAGCCCCCGCCACACCAGCCCCCACATCGCCTCCAGCGTCTCCCCCGGATACCCGCCGCCGACTCCGTCATGCACCTGCTGGAAGAACGAAGCCCCGTTGCGCGTCAGGTACTCCATCACCCGGACCTCCCGCTCCGCCGCCAGGCTCTGCTCCCCTGTTCCCCGCTCTCCTGTTCCCCGCTCTCCTGTTCCCCGCTCGCCTGATCCCTGTTCCCTGATCCCTGTTCCCTTCCCTGTTCCCTGTTCCCTGATCCCTGATCCCTGCCCTGTTCCCTGCTCCCTGATCCCTGATCCCTGCCCTGTTCCCTGCCTCACCGGCCACAGCTCCCCAAGCCTCTCCGACAGGTACAGCGCGATCCGCCCATCCCGCTCCCCAAGAGGCTCAAGCCCCACCCACGTCACCTCGCCCGCCGCGATCAGCGTATCCAGATCCGCCGGCCTGTACCCCGTCACACGCGCCGGCAGCACCTCCCTCTCCAGGATCGAAGCAGCCAGCGGCGCGCCCTGCAGCGTCTCGATCGCATCGAGCACAGCGTCCAGCCCCCGGCGCGGCTGCACCACGCCCTGCCAGCGCGTCAGCAGACGCGCCAGCACACGCTGCTCCACCGGCTCCACCTCCTTGCGCAGACGCGCCAGGCTCTTGCGCCGGATCGTCCGCAGCACCTCCACGTCGCACCACTCGCGATGCACGCCGCCCGGACGAAAGCCTCCCTCAACCACGCGCCCCATCGCAACCAGCCGCTCCAGCGTCCGCTCAACCCCGCCCACCGGAAGCCCGAACCGCGCGGCACACTCACTCGCCGTGAACGGCCCATGCGTCCGCGCAAACCGCCGCACCAGGTCGAGCCCGGCGTCGGCAACGGGCTCAAGAAACGCCGCAGGCAGCCCCGGCGGCAGCGGCACACCTAGCCCGTCGCGATACCGCCCCGCGTCCTCCACCGCAATCAGCCGCCGCTCGCCCGCCACCGAGATCTCCATCACCCGCCGGGCACGTACCAGCTTCGTTACAAATCCCTCAAGCACCGCCGCCGGAACGCCCGCACCTCTCTCTGTGTCCTCTCCTTCGTTGCTCTGTGTCCTCGGTGATTCGCTCGTCGCACTTCGCCGCTGCAACTCCGCCCGCGAGAGATCGCCCAGCCGAAGCAGCAGATCGTGCACCCCATCCGCGCTCCGAACGCCGTATCCCTCTGCCAGCCCCTGCAGCTGCTCCTCCGTCTCCTCAATCGCATGGATGTCCAGCAGCTCGCGAAGATCCGCATCGCCCATCAGCTCCCGCAGCTGCTCCTGGTCGATGCTCAACGCCTGCGCGCGCCGCTCCGCCAGCGGAGCATCGCCGTCGTAGATGTAGTTCGCCACATAGCTGAACAGCAGCGCCGCAGCAAACGGACTCGGCGTCCGCGAGTCCACCGTATGCACGCGCAGGCTCCTGTTCCCCAGCCCGCGCAGCACCTCCATCAGCGCGGGCATGTCGAACACATCGCGCAGGCACTCGCGATACGCCTCGAGCAGGATCGGGAAGCTCGCATACCGGCTCGCGACGCCCAGCAGGTCGTAGGCCCGCTTCCTCTGCTGCCACAGCGGCGTGCGTCCATCCGCTCGCCGCCGGGGCAGCAGCAACGCCCGCGAAGCGCTCTCGCGAAACTTCGCCGCGAACAAAGCAGTCGATCCTAACTGCCGCACCACCAGGTCCGCCGCCTCGTCCGGCTCCAGCAGGATCGCGTCGATCTCGGGCGCCGCATCCGCCTCCGGATACCGCAGGCAGAAGCCGTCCTCGCTCCACATCGTCTCCACGTCGGGCCCGCCGCTCGCCTTCAGCTTCGCCGTCACCGCCATCGCCCACGGCGCATGGATCCTGCTGCCGAAAGGAGTCAGCACGCACACTCGCCAATCGCCCAGCTCGTCCCGCACCCGCTCAATCACAACGTTCCGATCATCTGGAACAACAGTAGTTACAATCTCCTGATCCGCCAGGTAGCGCAGCGCATTCTCTGCCGCTCCCACCTCGACATCGTGCTCCCCCGTGAGCGTCGCAATGGCCACCGAGCGAGGCATCTCGCGCAGCTCCCGCACCAGCGCGCCGATCCTCCGCCCGAACTCCATCGGCCGCCCCGCCTGGTCACCATGCCAGAACGGCATCTTCCCCGGATCGCCCGGCGCCGGACTGACGAGGACGCGGTCGTGCGTGATCTCTTCGATCCGCCACGTCGAAGCGCCCAGGATGAACGTGTCGCCCGTGCGCGATTCGAACACCATCTCCTCGTCCAGCTCGCCGACGCGCACCGGCTTGCCCGCGGAGGTGCCCGCGAGGAACACGCCGTACAACCCGCGGTCCGGAATCGTGCCGCCGTTCAGGATCGCGATCCGCTTCACGCCCTGCCGCGGCGTGATCCAGTCGCGAGTCCTGTCCCACGTCACCCGCGGCCGCAGCTCCGCGAACTCGTCCGACGGATAGCGCCCCGCAAGCATGTCGAGAACGCCGTTGAACACCGCGCGGCTCACACCCGCAAACGGAGCCGAACACCGCACCATACCGAACAGCGCCCGGTACGAAAGGCCCGGGTTCTCCTCTTCCTCGCTCTTCGCGTTGCGTCTGCGCTCGGCATCGGCAGGCGCAAGCGGAGGATGCGCCACAATCGCCACCATCTGCTGGGCGAGCACGTCCAGCGGATTCCGCAGGAAGCGCGTCGACTCCACGTGCCCCTCGTGCATCGCTTTTGTAACCGCCGCACACGCAATCAGGTCAGCCCTGTACTTCGGAAAGATCACACCGGTCGAAGGCGCTCCCACCTGATGACCCGCGCGTCCGATCCGCTGCATTCCGCTCGCCACGCTCGGCGGCGCCTCGATCTGCACCACCAGGTCGATCGCTCCCATATCGATGCCCAGCTCGAGCGACGACGTGCACACCAGCGCCTTGATTCGCCCGGCCTTCAGCAGCTCCTCGATCTCCACCCGCTGCGCAGCGGCGAGCGACCCATGGTGCGCGCGCGCGATCTGCTCTCCCGCAAGCTCGTTCAACGCGCCCGCCAGCCGCTCCGCCACGCGGCGCGCGTTCACGAAGATCAGCGTCGACGTGCGCTCGCGCACAATCTCCAGCAGCCGCGGATGGATCGACTGCCAGATCGACGTGCGCTTCGGCCCCTGGCTCGCCGGGCCGCTGGGCTGCGATTCGATCTCGCCCAGCCGCGCCATGTCTTCTACGGGAACCTCGACCCGCAGCTCCAGCGCCTTGCGCGCCCCGGCGTTCACGATGGTCACCGGCCGGTATCGCACCGTCGGCGCATCCCGCTCCGGCAGATCCAGCGCGGCACGAACCGTCAGCTCGGACGACGCCTCGCCGCCTGCCGCGGCGTGGGCGCCGCTCTCCGGACTCGCGTCTCCGCCGGTCTCCGCACCGCCGAGAAAACGCGCCACCTCCTCGAGCGGCCGCTGCGTCGCGGAGAGCCCGATGCGCTGCAGTCCGCGCCCTCCGCTCGCGCGCACCAGCGCCTCCAGCCGCTCCAGCGAAAGCGCCAGGTGCGCTCCCCGCTTGGTTGGAACCATCGCGTGGATCTCGTCGATGATCACCGTCTCGACCGTCCGCAGACCTTCGCTCGCCTCGCTCGTCAGCATCAGGTAGAGCGACTCGGGAGTGGTGATGAGGATCTCTCCGGGATGCCGCAGGAAGCGCGCCCGCTCCTTCGCCGGAGTGTCTCCCGTCCGCGTGCTGATCTCCGGGATTCGGACCGCGGCGCCCGCGCGCTCGGCCATGTTCGCGATCCCCGCGAGCGGCGACCGGAGGTTCTTCTCGACGTCGCTCGCAAGCGCCTTCAGCGGCGAGATATAGACCACCCTGCACCCGCGCCCGCGCGCATCGAGCTTGTCGCCAAGCATCAGCCGATCGAGACACCACAGAAACGCGGTCAGCGTCTTGCCGGTCCCTGTAGGCGCCAGGATCAGCGTCGACTCGCCCCGTGCAATCGCCGGCCAGCCGTCCCGCTGCGGCGCCGTCGGCCCGTCGAACACCGCACGGAACCAGGCCGCGGTAACCGGATGGAACAGCTGCAAGCCGTCCCCGTGAGGCTCTCCGGACACAGCCTGCACGACCGGAGAAGCCGGTGTGTCCTTCGTGCTGTCGCTGGTCTTGCTGGATTGCCCGCGCGGCAGGTTCTTGGCTCGCCCGCCGGGCGGGGCTGCGGTGCGCGGCATCGCTCTCCTCGTGCTCTAAGCAGCATAAACCCGCTGCCGCACTCTCTTGGATGCGCCTCGTCGCGCTGCCTGCACGCACCTCGCTAGCTCATGGCAACCGGCCGGTAGAAGTAGCAGTCCTGCGCAAACTCGACGCGAAACAGGTCCGTCGAATCCTCTGCCTGCTCCGCGGCACCGAGCAGCAGGTAGCCGCCTCCGGTCATCTGCCGGTGCACCATGGTGAACACCGCCGCCCGGTCCTGCTGCGAAAAGTAGAGCAACACGTTCCTCAGCAGCACCAGGTCGAACCGCGGAAGGTTGGAAGAGGCAGCGCACAGGTTCATATCCTCGAACCGGCACAGCCGCCGCACCTGGTCCGCGACCTGCCACTCGTCGCCGTCGCGCACCAGGTACTTCAGCAGCATCCGCGCAGGCAGGCCGCGATTCACCTCCAGACGCCGGTAGCGTGCTGCCCGCGCGTACTCGATCGCAGGACGCGAGATGTCCGTGGCAAGGATCTCCACATCCCAGGTCGCCGCGACCTCGGGGAACGCGTCGCACAGCAGCATGGCCAGGCTGTACGCCTCCTGGCCGGTCGAGCCTGCGGCGCTCCACAGGCGCAGACGACGGGTCGTCCGATTGCGTTCGATCAGCTCCGGCAGGATGACCCCGCGGATGACGTCGAACGGACTTCCGTCGCGAAAGAAGCTGGTCTCGTTGATGGTCATAGCCTCGGCCACCGCCCGCCGAAGCGGGGTGCCGCCTTCGGTTCGCAACAGGCCCACAAGATCCTCCAGATGATGGCCGCCCGCCTTGCGCGCCAGCGGTCCCAGCCTTTGTTCGAACTGCGCATTACGCCCCGGCTCGACCACAATCGCGGCCTCTGCCTGCACCACTTCGCGGAGATAGTCGTAGTCAGCCTCACTGCACGCCATAGATCCTCCCGGCCGCCGTGTCCTGCCCCTCCGCCCAACCCACGGGGCGCTTCGCGGCCACGGCGAGATCCTGCCGCATCGCAGGGAAGGCGACACGCTGCATCAACTCTTCCGCGATCTGCTGGACCGGCAGCAGGCGCCGCACTATGCCCGCTTCGAAGACACGTCCGGGCATGCCCCAGACCGCCGAGGTCGCCTCGTCCTGCGCGATTACGGTGCCACCCGCCTGGTGAACGCTGCGGGCGCCCGCGAGGCCGTCCGCTCCCATGCCCGTCATCACGACGGCCAGCGTGGCTCCGCCGCAGGTGCGCGCCGCAGAGCGGAACAGCACATCGGCAGAAGGCGTGCAGAAGTTCCGCTCGTGGTCCCGCCACAGCCTCACCGTGCGGCCCGCGCCACCCGGCACGCAGCCCTCGTCGTGGATCTCCATGTGGGCGTCCCCAGGCGCGAGCCACACCTCGCCGGGCCGGATGCGCGCGCCGTCGTACGCCTCCCGCACGTGCAGCGCGCAGCCGCGGTTCAACCGCTCCGCCAGCGCCGCCGTAAACACCTTCGGCATGTGTTGCGCGATCAGCACGGGTGCGGGGAAGTCCGCCGGCAGCCTGGGCAGCACCTGCTCGAGCGCAGACGGCCCTCCGGTGGAGACGCCGATCACCACCACGTCCACGCGGCGGGCCACTCGCTCCACCGGTTCGCCGGCGCACTGCTGCTGCAACACGCTCACCCAGTGCGCGGCCCCGGCCCCGGCGCCCTGGATCCGCTTGTGCCCGAGCGCCGCCACCTTGCCCAGCAGGTGTTCGCCCAGAATCTCCATCGCGCGCGGGCCGCCCGAGTCTGCTCCTGGTTTTGTTACATAATCGGCCGCGCCCAAGGCCAGCGCTTCGAACGTGATCTGTGCGCCGGATTCGGTGGATGAGCTGCACAGGATGACGGGCAGGCCGGGCTGCTCTCGCCGCAGACGCTTCAGCACCTCAAGCCCGTGCATGCGCGGCATCTCCACGTCGAGCACCACCACATCGGGCCGCAGGGCGCACACCGCGTCCAGGCACGCAACTCCATCCTCCACGATGCCGCACAGCTCGACGCCCCGGACACCGGCGAGCGAGGCCTCGCCGCCCGGGCGGAACAGACGACGATAGACTCCACGCATCACCGCCGAATCGTCCGCGGCGAGTACACGGATCGGACGCACCTCTCCCGCTATCGGGCTGCTCTCCATCGCTATACCCCCAGCCCTATCATGGTCAGCTTCTCGCGCAGGCTGGCAGGCGTAAACGGCTTCATCAGGAACTCGTCGGCTCCATATTCCAGCGCGCGGCGGATAAAGGAGTTGTCCGACTCGGTAGTCACCATCATCACCTTCATGGGAGGCTGCAGGCCGCGCGTGCGCAGCTCACGCACACACTCCAGACCGTCCATCGCCGGCATGTTCACATCGAGCAGCATGCAGTCGAAGGCCGATTCGCCCTGCAGCCGTGCAAGCGCCTCCAGGCCGTCCGCGGCTTCTTCGCAGCGAAGACCGAGCTTCTCGAGCAGCTGCCTCGTGTACTGCCGCAGGAACTTCGAATCGTCCACAATCAACGCATTCAGCATCCGTGCCCTCTCCTTTCAGGGTCTTCTTCTTCGGTGATCCGCGCAGGCGTCACCTTGCTGGTATCCAGCCGAGCCATCAGGCCGCTCGGCGTCGCATAGAACCCGGCGAACAGCCGGGAGCGTCTCGGGTCCAGCGTGCTGGGGTTCGCCTCGAGCGTGCTCTCCTGCACGGAAAGCACACCCTGCACCGAATCCACCGCCAAGCCGAACCGCTCCTCCGCCGCACAGTCGTCCAACACCAGCACCGTGCCCTCGGCCTCCCGGGCTCCACGCCCAAGCAGAGCGCGCAGACTCACCACCGTCAGCACGTCTCCGCGGTACATCACCACGCCCGAGATCGCGTCCGGCGCGAGCGGGACCGGCTGCGGGGCCACCATCCGGAGCACCTCCCGGATCTCCCGCGTATCGATCCCGAACAAGCCTTCGCCCACACGGAAACCGCACATCGAGATCGTGCACGCGCTCTCCGTCGCCTCGGTCACGCAACCTCCACTAGAGCCGCGGCGGGGCGGACCTCGTCAAAGCTGCAGGCTATCAAGGTCAGGCGGTCGTTCACGACGGCCACACAGCCGGCCGGGGTCTCGCGAGTCTCGCCCCCCGGCGTGGCGCGGCAGACATCCACCACATGCTCCACCAGCGTAGCCACGCGGCGTACGCCCGCGGCCTCTCTCTCCGTGCAGATCAGCAGCGTACAGGTGCCCGTCTGGCGCCGCTGCAGCACGCCCCCCGGATCGTCCACGAACAGCAGCTCCCCGCGATACCGCAGCATGGGCTGGCCGGACACATACTCGATCTGCTCGCGTTCGATCGTCTCGATGCGCTCGACCGCGCTGAGCGGCATCGCGGCACGCTCCACACGCGTGCCCCAGTCCGTGTTTCCTACCACCTCGTAGACCACCATCATCGGCGATTCGATCGTCCTCTCGACCTCCCGCACAGGGGTCGTGCTCTCGGACCACGGCATGCGCTCGAGGACACGCACACCTGCCCTGCCGCCGATGCCCGCTACGTCCAGGATCAGCGCCAGGGTGCCGTTGCCCAGCACGGTCGCGCCGGCAAACAGCCCGATGCGGCGCAGCGCCGCGCCAAGCGGCTTCACCACAATCTCTTCCGGCGCCAGCAGCTCTTCGACCACAAGGCCGAAGCGGCAGCCGTCCGCCTCCACCAGCGCAAAGATCAGGCCGCCCCCGGGCGTCTCGAGCGTCTGCTCCGTTCCCAGCAGGCGATTCAGCCGCAGCAGAGGAAGCAGATGCTCGCGAAGCCGATACACCTCCGCCGCTCCGATGCGTTCGATCGCCGACTCGATCTCCCGCTCCGGAACATACACCAGCTCGACCAGCGCGGACTGCGGCAGCGCAAAGCTCTGCCCGCCGCTGCGCACCACCAGCGCAGGGATGATGGCCAGCGTAAGCGGCACGCGCATTCGCAGGGTCGTCCCCAGGCCGGCGCGCGATTCCAACTCCACGGTGCCGCCCACCCGCTCCACGTTGGCGCGCACCACATCCATGCCCACACCGCGGCCCGAGATGCTCGTCACGGTCTTCGCCGTGGAGAAGCCCGGCGCGAAGATCAGGTGCATCGCCTCGCGGTCCGACAGTCCAGCCGCCTGCTCCGCCGTCACCAGCCCGCGCTCCACCGCCTTCTCCACCACCGCGCCGACGGCGATGCCCGCACCGTCGTCGGAGAGCTCGATCACAACGGCGCCGCTGTGGTGAAACGCGCGCAGCCGCAGCACGCCTTCCGGATCCTTGCCCGCTGCGATCCTCTGCTCCGGCGGCTCGATTCCGTGATCCACCGCGTTGCGCACAGCGTGCGTCAGAGGATCGCGCACGGCTTCAAGCAGGCTTTTGTCGAGGCCCGTCTCCTGCCCTTCGAATTCGATGCGCACCTTGCGTCCGCACATCTCGGCCAGGTCGCGCACCATCCTCGGAAACTTTCCAAACAGATGCCCGACCGGCTGCATCCTCGCCTGCATGACGGTCTCGCGGAGGTCCGAGGTGACGCCATCCAGGGTATGCGCAAGCTCCGCGAAGCCCTCCGCCGCGGGCGCGCTCTGCAGGATGCGGTTGCGCGTCAGCACAAGCTCGCCCACCAGGTTCATCATCCGGTTCAACACGTCCACATCCACGCGCAGCGTCTTCTCGGCCGCCCGGGCGGACGCGCGCTGCTCCGGGAGGGTCGAGCTGGACACAACAACGCCGGACGCAGCAACGCTGGACACAACAACGCCGGACGCAGCAACGCCGGACGCAGCCGGCACAGCAGCTCCCCGCACGCCAGGCCCAGCAACGCTCTCCATGCTCCGCTCCGCGGAACCCAAACCGCCGCCTGCAGCGCGAGAGGGCTGTGCCGGGCCACTCGATGCTTCACCCGATTCCTGGCGAGGTTCTTCGCGTGCGCCAGACCCGTCCGCGCGCTCCTCCACCCGCGCTTCGTTCAATCCGTTCAGCCGCGCGATAAGCTCGGCGTCGTCATCCGCACACCGCAGACCTTCGTCGCCTGCCGCCTCTATCAGCCGCAGAATCGCCCGCAGTCCATCCAGCAGCCCAAGCAGTCCGCCGATCAGCTCGGCCGTGACCCCTACCCTGCCCGCGCGCAGAGAACCGAGCAGGTTCTCCCCTGCGTGCGCCAGCGCCTCCAGCCGGCCGAAGCCGAGAAAGCCGGTTCCGCCCTTGATGGTATGCACCGCGCGAAAGATCTCCGCCACCAGTTCCGTGTCCCCGGGGCGGCGCTCGAACTCCGTCAGGCAGCGCTCCATCCGGTCCAGCCCCTCCTGGCTCTCGGCGAGGAACTCTTGTGTCAGATCGTCCACCCCTCTCTCATCGGCAGGGCGAAGCGCGGCTTGAGTCGGAGGCACGATCTTCCGTACCCTCTGCTTGCCTTCACCGGCCGGCACCGGTACCCTCAGACCTCTATGCCCCCTGCCGCGCCGCTCACGCCGGACGAGATCGCCGCCCTCCAGCAGCACGCCTCTGCCGCAGCACACCACTCCTATTCCCCGTACTCGAACTTTCGCGTCGGGGCCGCCCTGCTGCTCTTGCCCGATCGCGCGCAGCCCGGGGTCATGGTTACCGGCGCAAACGTCGAGAACGCCTCCTACCGCCTGACCTCCTGCGCCGAGCAGGCCGCCATCGCCTCGGCCGTCGCCCTCCACGGCCCGCAGATCCGCGTGCGCGCCGTAGCCGTCGCCAACCTCAACGGCGCCACCTGCATGCCGTGCGGAGCCTGCCGCCAGACCCTCGCCGAGTTCGCCGGCCCCGACACCCCCGTCTTCTACCCCACGGCCTCCGGAGACACCGTCGCCTCCACCCTCTCCGAGCTCCTCCCATCCGCCTTCTGCCTCACGCCGGAGTAGGCTCGGCCCGGAGTTCCCCCATGTCCTTCCAGCCCATCCGGGCCCTCCAGCGCAAGCGCGACGGCCACGCCCTCACCGACGACGAGATCCAGGCGTTCGTCCAGGCCCTCGTCCACCGCACCCCGCAGAGCCCCACCCCGACCGACGCCCAGGCCGCCGCTCTGCTGATGGCCATCTTCCTCCGCGGCCTCGACCCGGCCGAGCTCGCCGCGCTCACCCAGGCCATGCGCTTCTCGGGCGAGACGCTCGACACCTCTTCGCTCCGCGCCCTCGGCGGCTCCGTCGTCGACAAGCACTCCACGGGAGGCGTGGGCGACAAGACCTCCCTGCTGATCGCCCCCATCGTCGCGGCCGCGGGACTCTACGACCCCATGATCTCCGGCCGTTCCCTGGGACACACCGGGGGGACCCTCGACAAGCTCGAAAGCATCCCCGGCTTCCGCACCCAGCTCGCCCTGCCCGAGCTCCTCGCCAACGTGCGCCGGTGCGGCTTCGCCATGGCCGGCCAGACCCCCGCGCTCGTCCCCGCCGACCGCATCCTCTACGCGCTGCGGGACCACACCGGCACCGTCGAGTCGCCGTACCTGATCACCGCCAGCATCATGAGCAAGAAGCTCGCCGCCGGCCTCGACGCCCTTGTGCTCGACGTCAAGACCGGCTCCGGCGCCTTCCTCTCCCGCCGCGAAGACGCCCTGCTCCTCGCCCGCCTGATGGTCGACACCGGCACCCGCGCAGGTACCCGCACCGTCGCCGTGCTCACCTCCATGGATCAGCCCCTCGGCCGATACGCCGGTAACTGGGTGGAGGTGCAGGAGTGCGTCGAGATCTTCCAGCACTTCTCCCCGGAGCACCCCTTCACCCTCCCCGCCGAGCAGCTTCGCCTCTCCGCCGACCTCATCACCCTCACCCACACCCTCGCCGGCCACATGCTGCACCTCGGCGGTAAAGCCCACACGCCGGAGGCGGGCGCCGCCCTCTCCGCCGGCCTGCTCGCGGACGGCTCCGCCTACGCCCGCTTCCTCCAGATGGTTGCGCTCCAGTCCAACCCACCCGACGTGGCTGCCCGCGCACTTGCCTCCCCCGCCGCCTTCCACCGGCCCGGCGCCACCCGCACCCTCCGCGCCGCCGCGGGAGGCTTTCTCAGCCGCATCGCCTGCACCGAGCTCGGCTGGGCCGTGCAACGCCTCGGCGCCGGACGCGCACGCCCCGGAGACCCCGTCAGCGCCCACGCCGGCCTCCGGATCCACCGCAAGCTCGGCGACGCCGTCGCCCCCGGGGACGCCCTCCTCACCCTCTACACCGACGACCCAGCCCTGCTCGAAGAGCCCGCACGCACGCTTCTGGACACCATCGAGATCTCTCCTGCGCCGCCGCCTGCCATCCCCTTGATCGGCGAGGTGATTACCCTTGCGCAGCAGGACCCGTCGAGGTAACTCTCTCTTTGGTAACCTACGCCATTTCAGTGTCTTAGTGTCCCCCTTCATTGGTAGACTCCACGCGTGCTCCCCCGGCGGGCTATCCCCGCCGTTGTTCTGCTGTTTTCGCATCTCCGCTGCATACTTTCACCAAACGAGGGCCCCATGAATCAGTCAAGAAAACTACTTGCAACCGCTGCCGTCCTTCTGCTCGCCTCCTGCGTTCCCGCATTCGCCGATACCGTGGACTTCACGTTCTCCTTCGCAAACTCAACCGAATCCGGCTCCGGAATCCTGGTCACCAGCACCACAGCCACCCCGGGGCAGTATCTTGTCACCGACGTCCAGGGCACAGCCGACGGCTCGACGATCACAGGCGTGATCGCGCCCGGGGTCTACCCGAACAACCCCGGCCCGCCCAGCGACAACCTGCTCTTCTACCCGGCTTCCGGCGGGGGTCTGCTGGACTTCAACGGACTCTCCTTCAGCACCCAGAGCGGCCTGAGCATCAACGTGTACTTTCTCGACGGCAGCTATACCGTCGACACAAACAACGACAACTCCTTCGATGTGGCTACGTTCAGCGCGGCCCCCACTCCCGAACCGGAGTCGCTCGTGATGGTAGGCACCGGCCTCCTGGGCGCATTCGGCATGTTGCGCCGTCGCCGCCAGGCCTAAATCGCACCGCAAGCGCAGCCGGACCCTATACTGGGTCCGGCTCGTCCTGTTCTCGCCCAGGGATCTCCAGCGCAGGAATCTGCTTGCACGCAAACCGCACGAACTCCCAGAACCCCGAGCACCTACCGCGGTCGCTCGACACCCCGCCCCCCACACCATCCCGCTCCCGCAGGCACTATGTCTGAGCCGCTTCCCAATCCTCCCCGTGCTCCCGATCCTCAGCATCCTCCCGATCTCCAGCATCCTCAGCCTCACGCGGGCAAGCTCTTCCGCCGCGCCCGGTCCAGGCCGCTCTGGATGCTTGGCTTCCTCGCCGCCGCGGCGCTGCTCTCGTGGTTCGGGACCCGTCCGCCACGGCGACCTCCGGGCCTCACGCCCCTCGCGGACCGCCCCCCGCTCGTGCTCGCCGCACCGTCTCCCCTGGACAACACCGCAGGCTGGACGCTCGCCGAGCACCGCGGGCAGGTGATCCTGATCAACTACTGGGCCACCTGGTGCGTGCCCTGCCAGGCGGAGCTCCCGGGGCTGATCCAGCTCTCCCGCAACCTCAGCCCGCGCGGCCTGTCCGTCCTCGGGATCTCACTTGACGCAGGTCCCGGCCGGTCGGTCCGCGTCCGCCAGTTTGCCGCGCGATGGCAGATCCCGTACCCGATCGCCTTTCCGCCGGACAGCGCGACGCTGGATAGCGGCCCCATGGCCCTTCCCACAACCCTGCTCATCGATCGCCATGGACGCCTCGCGCGCATCGTCTCGGGCGCGACCGACCCTGCAACCCTGGCCCGCGACCTCGACACGCTCCTCGCCGAGAGTTGACCGTCCACTGCCCCTGCACGAATCCGGTCGAGCCCCAACGATGTCGCCCTACCCACGAAACTGTATAGTTGAGGGGGCGCGGCCCGCCACCCCAGGCAGCCGTGGCCGCTGCGAAGCGTCTGCCGCGCACGCCCGCGGCTCACCCAACACGATGACCCCTTTGGAGACCGTGTCCTTCGGGCCTGCTCGTTCTATCCCCAGGAGACCCGGTCCCGAATGTCCGTTCACCTCATCAATCCCAGCGACAACTCCTTCGGCACCGCCGTGATCACTCCACGCTGGCTCTTCGTCCTGGCCGCGGCCACGCCCCGGTCCTTCGGCGATCCCATCCTGGTCGATGAATCCCTCGAACAGCTCGACCCTGCGACCATCCAGCCCGGCGACGTCGTCGGCATAAGCGTCCACACCGGCAACGCCCTCCGCGGGTACGAGGTCGGCCGCCAGGCGCACACACGCGGAGCGACCGTGGTCTACGGCGGCATCCACGCTACCCTCTTCCCCGAAGAACCCTTCACCCACGGCAACGCCGACGCCGTCATCAAGGGCGACGGCGACATCGCCTGGGGCCAGTTCCTCAACGACCTCCAGGCCGGATCCCCCGGCCGCATCTACGAGGGCGGACGGATCGAAGGCGACCAGTTTCTCCCCGCGCGGTGGGACCTGATGCAGCGCGACAAGTACATGTGGGCCTCCGTCCAGACCATCCGCGGATTCCCCAAGCACTGCTCCTTCTGCTCCGTCTGGCGGACCGATGGGCAGAAGCCACGCCAGCGCACCTTCGAGAGCGTCATCGACGAGATCATCGACCTCCGCCGCATGGGCTTCCGCTTCATCGCCCTTGCCGACGACAACTTCTACCCCGTCACCCTCACCGATCTCCGGCTCGCCCGCGAGCAGGGAAACGCCGAAAAGCTCGCCGCTCTCGAACAGGTGCGGGCCGAACGCTTCTCCCTCATGGCCGAGCTCGCCAAGCTGCCCAAGGACATGGTCTTCTTCACCCAGATCACCATGGAATCGGCGGAGGACATCGAGTACCTCGACGCCATGCGCCGCGCCAACATCAAGGGCGCCCTCGTCGGCGTCGAAGCCGTCACCCCCGAGGGCCTCAAAGCGGTCTACAAGGACTTCAACTTCTCCGGCGACCGCCTCGTCCAGCAGCTCCAGACGTTCCGCAAACACGGCGTCCACGTCCTCGGCTCCTTCATCTTCGGCCTGCCCACCGACAAGCCGGCCACCTTCGACGCAACCGTCGAGGTCGCCATCAAGGCAGGCGTCACCTTCGCCCAGTTCGTCATGATGACCCCGTTCCCCGGCACCGTCGACTTCGCCCGCTGGGAGAAGGAACAGGCCGCCGACCCCAACGCCCTGCGCGTCGGCGACGTCCCCATCAGCCGCTACTGGCTCATCCCGTCCGCCATCCGCCCCAAGATGTTCACTCCGCACCCCTCCATGTCGTCGGCCGAGATCAGCACCCGCACCCAGGCCGTCTGGGACCGCTTCTACGACTGGACCGCCATCTGGAAGCGCTCCGCCTGCACCCCTACTCTCAAGGCGCGCGTCGCCTTCGTCCTGCTCTCCAAGCTCTACCGCCAGATGTACGCCGGAACCGGCATCTCCACCGACAGCGCACGCCGCAAGAAGGCGAAGTCCTCAGCCCGCTGGATCGCCGCCCAGACCCGCAAGATCTTCCGCGCCCAGCCTATGCCCGAGCTCCTGCACCCGGTTTGGGAGCCTCGCGCAAAGCGCACCGCCGGCCTCGTCCAGCTGGAAGGATAAGCTTCCCGCAACGGCCTCCAGAAGGGATTCCTGCCTACGCTCGCCTCGGGAGGGATTTCTGCATAGCTCCCTGGCATAGCCTCCCTAGGAAGAATCTTTTTCCGGCGCTCGCCCGCCCGGACAACCTGCGCGCGGGGAGGCCTAAGGCTTCGACACCTTGAAGTCCGTCACCACCACATCCGTGTTGTGCGCCGAGCGGATCCCCACCACCCCATCGGTCGACTTCAGCTTTCCTGCCGTCACCAGGGCGGACTTGTCGTAGCTCGCCACCTCGGTCCCATTCACCGAGCAGCTCACCGTGCTCCCCTTCACCGACAGCGCAATCGTCTGCGTCACCGGCTCGCCGGGGCCCGCAGCCTTGTGCACCGCCGCATTGGTATCGCCGCGCCGCCCATTCATCTGGAAGGGCGCAGGCCCAAAACCGCGCACGATCACGTACCCGTTCCCGTAGGCCGCGCAGTACAGATAGCTCTGCTCCGCCGTCCCCAGGTCGTTGCCCGCGAGGAACACCCCATACGGATGCGGATGGCTATTCAGGTTCATGAACTTCGGCTCGGTAAACGTTGCGCTCACCGTGTAGTCGCCTTTGCCGACGTTCTGCGGATTCCAGTACGCCACCGCCGGACCCGTCGTGACGCGGAAGCCCTTGCCCTCCGGCGCGAACTTCGCATCCTTCACTCCCTGCCCCTGCTGCTCCGCGCCGCTGTCCACCTTGCCCTGCCACCCCGCAACCGAGATGCCGCCACCCTCGATCGCGCGCGCCTTCTCGTCTGCTCCCGGCATCTGCGCGTGACACCCGCACAGCCCAGCCAGGCCAAGCACAACCGAACACACATTACGGGACACACTCATCGCATTCTTCTCCGGGAAAAAACAACAGTGCCACGAATTATATCCCTGTCCCGCACTGCTCCCACCGGCAGCACCATACCGCTTCGGTGAGTGCCGCCGGCGGGACCGAGCAGGCGACGATCTCCCTGCACTCCGCCGCCGACACCCTGCCTGCAGACCCGGGCCGTATCCGTCAGTCTGCACAAAAGTCCACCCACCCGCGCCATGTACCCGGTACACTCCATTCATTCCTCTTGAGCGGAGTACGCTTTGGCACGATTCACCGGACTGCTCGGACTCCTTGTCTTCCTCGCACTCGCCTATACGTTCTCGACCGACCGCCGCGCCATCCGCTGGCGCACCGTAGCCTGGGGGCTCGGCCTCCAGATCGTCTTCGCCTTCCTCGTCATCAAGTGGAACGCCGGCCAGCGCATCCTCTCCTCCATCTCCTCCGTCATCACCGGCCTGCTCGGCCACTCCGCCGACGGCTCGTCGCTCGTCTTCGGCCCCATCGGAACGCCCGGCAACGCGCTCGCCACCCTCGCCTTCGCCGTCCTTCCCACCATCATCTTCGTCTCGGCGTTCTTCGCCATCCTCTACCACATCGGCCTTATGCAGCAGATCATCAAGGTCGTCGCGTGGATCATGCAGCGCACCATGGGCACCTCCGGCGCGGAGTCGACCAACGTCGCCGCCAGCATCTTCATGGGCCAGACCGAAGCCCCGCTCACCATCCGTCCCTTCCTCGCAGGAGCCACCCGCTCCGAGCTCATGGTCATCATGACCTCCGGCATGGCCCACGTCTCCGGCGGCATCATGGCCGCCTACATCAGCTTCGGCATCAACGCCAAAGACCTCCTCTCCGCCGTCATCATGACCGCGCCCGGCACCATCCTCGTCGCCAAGATGCTCGTGCCCGAGACAGAGGTCGCAGCCACCGCCGGCACCGTCCACATGCCGCCCAACGAGGAGCACCGCAACGAGAACTTCATCGCCGCCGTCGCCCGCGGCACCATCGACGGCGGCCAGCTCGCCTTCAACGTCGCCATCATGCTGATCTCCTTCGTCGCCCTGGTCGGCCTCTTCAATGCCATCATGCTCGGCATCTCGAACTTCGCCTGGGCGCACGGCCACATCCCCTTCCCCCACTCCTTGAATGCAATCTTGGGTGCCGTAGGCGCTCCTGTAGCCTGGCTCATCGGCATCCCCTGGCACGAGGCGCGCACCATCGGCAACCTGCTCGGCACCCGCACCATCATCAACGAGTTCGTCGCCTTCACCCAGCTCGGCGCCATCAAGACGCAGCTCGCCCCGCGCACCTTCTCCATCGCCACCTTCGCGCTCTGCGGCTTCGCCAACGTGGGCTCCATCGGCATGCAGATCGGAGGCATCGGAGCCCTCGTCCCCAACCGCCGCAACGACCTCGCCCAGCTCGGCATCCGCGCCATGCTCGCCGGCACCATGGCCAACCTCATGTCCGCCAGCATCGTCTCCATGCTGCTTCGCTAACCGCATACGCTACCGGACATCACGTCCAACCACGACGTAAGATTCTGGAACAGCGCCGGGTACCTCATCGCCTATCAACTCCTCTCCAGCGACGTCCTGGTCATCGCCATGATGCACGGCGCACGAGACGCGGCCTCATTGCTCGCTAACAGGCTGGAAGTCTGGTAGTGTTTCCGTCGCACATTCTGTAACGATTGAGTAACGTCCGCATGACACCCGCCGACTTCCGCCGCATCGCACTCTCGCTCCCCGGTGCGGAAGAGTCCTCCCACATGGGCGCAGCCGACTTCCGCGTCGGCGGCCACATCTTCGCCACCCTCGCCCACCAGGCGCAAGGCTACGGCAACCTCATGCTCGACCCCGCGCACCAGGCCGACTTCCTCGCCGAGGCCCCCGACCTCTTCCTCCCCGTCAAAGGGGGCTGGGGACTCTCCGGCGCCACCCACATCCGCCTCGCTCCCGCCACCGAAGACGTCCTCCACGGAGCCCTCCACACCGCATGGAAGCTCCGTACCGAAAAGAACGCAGCTACCGCGTCCGGACGCAAAACCGCGCCGCGCGACTCCTCCCGTGGGCAATAGCCTTGTCCACGGTCTACGATGGAGAGCTTCAGGACAACCACCAACCATGAGCCTCCGCACCGCTGTCGCCCTCCTCGCCTGCGCCTCCTCCACTCTCGCGCTCGCCCAGGCCACGAACCCCCTACCCCACATCGAGACCCGCGACAACCGGCACGCCCTGATCGTCGACGGTCATCCCTACCTCCTGCTCGGCGCGCAGATCAACAACTCCAGCTCCTGGCCCTCCACCCTGCCTGCAGCATGGGCCGCCGCCGAGGCCATGCACGTCAACACCGTCGAAGCCCCCGTGTACTGGGAGCAGCTCGAGCCAGCCCGCGGCACCTTCGACTTCTCCACCGTAGACCTCCTCGTCACCCAGGCCCGCGAGCACCACCTCCACCTCGTGCTCCTCTGGTTCGGTACCTGGAAGAACGGACAGAACCACTACGTCCCCGAGTGGGTCAAGTCCGACACCAGCACCTACCCCCGCGAGCTGGACGCCTACGGCAAGCTCCTCGACGTCATGAGCAACGTCTCCCAGTCCAACCTCAACGCCGACCGCGCAGCCTTCGCCGCCCTCATGCGTCACCTCAAGCAGCTCGACTCCGCCGAGCACACCGTCCTCATGATCCAGGTCGAGAACGAGTCCGGCTCCGTCGGCTCCGTCCGCGACTTCTCCCCCGCCGCCCAGAAGCTCTTCGAAGCCCCCGTACCCGCCGACCTCACCCACGCCCTCCACCTCCCCACAGGCCTCTCCTGGTCCAGAACCTTCGGCGCCGACGCCGACGAATCCTTCGCCGCCTTCCACACCGCCCGCTACATCAACGCCGTCGCCGCAGCCGGCAAGGCCGAGTATCCCCTCCCCATGTACTGCAACGTGTGGATCGTCTACCCCGTCCATGCGCTTGAGACACGCAACCGCGCCTCCCCCGGCCAGGAGTATCCCTCCGGCGGACCCCAGCAGCCCAACGTGCCCATCTGGAAGGCAGCCGCCCCCGCCATCGATATCCTCGCACCGGACTTCTACTCCGACGACGCGACCGTCTACCGCGACACGCTGGCCGTCTACCGCCGCGCCGACAACCCCATCTTCATCCCCGAAACACACGTCGGCGTGAACTTCGGCCGTTACCTCTTCTACGCCCTCGGCTCGGACGCCATCGGCTTTTCGCCCTTCGGCATCGATCGCGCACAGCCACCTGGACCCGAGGCCATCGCCGCAGCCAACAACTACGCCCTGCTCGATCCCATCGGCCCCCTGCTCGCCCGGCTCAGCTTCGAAGGCCGCCTCCAGACCGCCGTTGAAGAAAAGGGCGCCGTCCGCCAGACCCTCCACTTCCCCGCCGCCACGCCGGCAGCCACCGCGGTCGAAGCCGTGGCCTCCTTCGGCTTCCCCCAATCCGACGGAGCCGAGCCCCCCGGCACCCCCACCCTCCAGGGACGCACCCTCGTCGCCCAGCTTGGCCCGCTCGAGTTCCTGGTCACCGGCTTCGACGCCAGCGTCCTCTTCCGCCTGCCCAACTCCCCCGGCTCCCCGTCCACCTTCCCGCCCGCAAGCCCCGCCACGCGCGCGCAGACCCGGCAGCTCGAGCTCCTTCGCGCGGAAGAGGGCCGCTACGTCAACGGCGCCTGGCAGGCGACCCGCATCCTCAACGGCGACCAGACCGACCGCGGCGTCCAGTTCCACGGCTCCAATCCTCCTCTCGTGCGCCTCCTCTTCCACACCATCCCGCTCTACGACGACGCACTCCGCCGCCCCTGACCGTCCGCCCCTTATACTCACGCTAGAGGGCATCCATGGCAGCACTCATTGAAGCAATCCACATCAAGCGCAAAGTCGTCTTCGAGTTCGAGAACGCCCCCTACACCTGCCTCGACTCCGACATCTCCACCCCCACCGCGCGCGGCGGCCAGACCCTCGTCCGCCTCAAGATGCGCAACCTGCTCACCCAGGCCGTCTTCGAGAAGACCTTCAAGGCCCAGGAGCGCTTCGCCGAGCCCGACCTCGAACTGGTCCCCGCCTCCTACCTCTACTCCGACCCCTCAGGCTCCCACTTCCTCGACCAGGCCACCTACGAGACTCTCACCCTCGATCCGCAGATGGTCGGCAACGCCCTCGACCTCCTCACCGAGGGCGCCCTCCTCCAGCTCCACAAGTACAACGGCAACCCCATCGGCCTCCAGCTCCCCCTCTTCGTCGAACTCAGCGTCACCCAGACCGAGCCCGGCATCAAAGGCGACTCCTCCTCCGGCGGCACCACCAAGAACGCCACCCTGGAGACCGGCCTCATCCTCCGCGTCCCCCTCTACATCAAGGAGGGCGAAAAGCTGAAGATCGCCACCGAGACACGCGAGTTCGCCAGCCGCGCCTGACCCACCGCCCAGCCCGCACCCATACTCATGACACCCCAGAACGTCCTCTTCCTCTGCACCGGCAACTCCGCGCGCTCCATCATGGCGGAGGCCATCCTCAACCACCGCGCCGCCGGACGCTTCACCGCGTACTCCGCCGGCAGCCACCCCTCCGGCGTCGTCCGCCCCGAAGCGCTCGCCGAACTCCGCTCCGCCGGCATCCCCACAGATGGCCTGCGGAGCAAGTCCTGGGATGAGTTCGCCCGCCCCGGCGCCCCGCCCATGCACTTCGTCTTCACGGTCTGCGACAACGCAGCCGCCGAAGCCTGCCCCCTCTGGCCCGGCGCCCCCATCCGAGCCCACTGGGGCGTCACCGATCCCGCCGCCCTCCAGGCCTCACCCGGCGAGATCGCCCACGCCTTCCACGAGGCCTGCGTCACCCTCCACCGCCGCATCGTCCTCTTCCTCGCCCTCGCCAACCCAGCCCTCGACCGTGCCGCGCTCGAGCAAGCCGTCCGCAGGGTAGGCCGCCAATAACCAGCCCCGCCATCTCCTGCGTACAATCTGAGACGATGCCCTTCCAGCCCGACCTCTATACCCGCGCGCGCGCCGCAGCCGACTTCATCCACACCCGCACCTCCACCCGCCCCACGCTCGCCATCATCCTCGGCTCCGGCCTCGGCAGCTTCGCCGAGCGCGTCGAGAACGCCGCCTCCATCCCCTACGCCGAGATACCCCACTTCCCCGTCTCCACCGTCGTAGGACACTCCGGCAAGCTCGTCCTCGGAACCATCGCCGGCACGTCCGTCGCCGTCATGCAGGGCCGAGTCCACGCGTACGAGGGCTACACCATGCCCGAGGTCACGTTTCCCACCCGCGTCCTCGCCCTCCTCGGCTGCACCACGCTCATCGTCACCAACGCCGCTGGAGGCATCCGCCCGGACATACCGCAGGGCTCGCTCGTAGCCATTACCGACCACATCAACCTCACCGGAACCAACGCCGCCCTCGGCCCCAACGAGTCCCGCTTCGCCTGTGCCCCCGGCGCCGGCCAACGCTTCTTCGACATGTCCTCCGCCTACTCCCACCGCCTCCGCGCACTCGCCCATGCGGAGGCCGCCCGGCACTCCATCCCGCTCACCGACGGCGTCTACCTCGCCGTCCTCGGCCCTTCGTTCGAGACCCCGGCCGAGATCCGCGCCTTCCGCACCCTCGGCGCAGACCTCGTCGGCATGTCCACCGTCCACGAGGTCATCGTCGCCCGCCACATGGGTATGGAAATCCTCGGCCTCTCCCTCGTCACCAACCTCGCCGCCGGCGTCGCCTCCCCCGGCCAGGCCGCCGGACGGATCGACCACGAAGAGGTGATGGAGATCGGCCGCCGCGTCGAAGCCCTGTTCACCCGCCTCCTCACCGCGCTCATCCCGCAACTCGCCCCCACGCAGACCCCAACGCCGTCATCCTGAGGCAAAGGACCGTGTCCTTGTCTTCGTCTCCCGAGCACGCACCGCACAAACCCCTCGTCCTCGCCATCGCAGGCTGCTCCGGCTCCGGCAAGACCACGCTTGCGCGCGAACTCGCCGGCCAGCTCGAAGCCACCCTCTTTCCCCTCGACCTCTACTACCGCGACCTCTCCCGGTTCCCGCTCGACTCGCGCCACAAGCGAAACTTCGACCACCCCGACTCCCTCGAATCCGAGCTCATCGTCGAGCACGTCCGCGGCCTCGCCGCCGGACACCCCATCCGGCGCCCCGTGTACGACTTCAGAACCCACTCCCGCGTCCTCGGCCAGTACGAAACCATCACCCCCGCACGCGTCGTCATCGTCGAAGGCATCCTCGCCCTCCACTTCCCCGACCTCCTGCCCCTCTACTCGCTCGCCATCTTCGTCAACGCGCCGCACGATGTCTGCCTCGCACGCCGCATCCACCGCGACACCCGTGAGCGAGGACGCACCGAGCAGTCCGTCCGCGAACAGTTCCACGCCACCGCACGCCCCATGGCAGACCTCTACGTCATCCCCTCGGCACGCCACGCCCAACTCACCGTCGAGGGCACCGACTCCATCGACTGGTCCATCGAACAGATCCTCGAGCACCTCCACCGTACCGTTCGCTAGGCGCGCCGAACCGCTATCCTCAACCCAGTGCCCGAGTGGACCCCACACCCCGAGCCCCCGCACCACACCTGGCTCTACCGCCGGGCCGTCCTTCCCATCCTCGCCCTGCTTCGCATGGGAGCCACGCCGCGCACACTTGCCTGGAGCATCGCTCTCGGTCTGCTGGTCGGCATCAATCCGATCGTCGGATCAACCACCGTTCTCTGTCTCGCTCTGTCCTTCATCTTTCGCCTCAACGCCGTAGCCAGTCAGATCGCAAACCATCTGGTCTTCCCCCTGCAGCTCGCACTCGTCATCCCGTTCCTACGCGTTGCGTCGCGGGTCTTCGGCCTGGCGGAGATGCCGCTCTCGCCACAAGCCCTCGTCCTGGCGGCGCGTACCTCCCCTCTCGCACTCACCCGCCAGCTCTGGCGGTGGGAGAGCCGGGCCTTCGTCCTGTGGCTCCTGCTCTCCACCTTTGCCGCACCATTGATTGCGTTCGCACTTGCCCCTGTGCTGCGCCGCATCCACGCACGCGTTCAGCGCCATGAGTACCCCATCCTCAGACCCTAGCCGCGAACAGAGTACGTCTCGTCTTCAGTTACCTTTGTACGCGGGAACCGGATCGCCCGACTTCACCCACGCCGTGTAGATCATGTCCCGCAGCTCCACCGCACCCGCCGCCAGACGCTCGTCCACGAACTCCTTGCCCGCCGGCGTCCCCACCCCCGCAAATCCACCCGCCTTCTCGAGCTCATACGTCCGCTCCACCAGCGTGTTCGAGTGCCGCAGATACTTCATGTAGGCGTCGAACACATCCCCCATCACCACCGGCTTGGTCGCCCTCACCAGCGGAGCTACATCCCCCGGCCGCACCGCCGCATGGACGAAGTCGCTCTCGAACAGCGCATGTATGTGGTGCTCGGTCGTATACCCGTTCGGATTCGGTCCCGTCCACCCGTTGTACTGGATCGACGTATGCAGCGGCATCGAACCATCCGCCACGTAGTGGCCAAGCCAGCCGGCCAGAAACACGATCTCCGCCTCGGAGGGCTTCGTATCCTTCTTCGCCGCCGCCAGCGCGCGGTAGTCGCGCAGCGCACTCTTCAACCGCTCGTATAACTCCACCGTCTCGTACGGCTGCAGACCGATCTTCTCCGGTGTCAGCTGCACCTCAGGATGCGCCGCCTGCGCCGCCGCAAGCGCGCGCACAAAGTCGTACCGGCGCCGCGGCAGAGGCCCAGCCAGGTCCGCATATTCCAGGTCGATAAAATGCTCGGGCGCCTGGGCCGCATTCAGCTCCGGCTCCGCGAGCGACCGCCACCGGTCCGGCTCCGGTCCGTAGTACACCAGAGCATCGAGCGCCGCCGGCGACCGCAGAAACTCCGGAACATCCGCAGGCAGCGTCTCCCCCGCCAGACGGTTGATCATCCCATGCCCCTCGCCGCCCCACGCGACACTCTGCCGCACCAGACCGACCCCAAACAACACGGCCGCACACCCCAGCCGAAGACAGTACACGGACAACCTTCGCATGAGGAGAGTATATCCACGCCTCTCGCGGCAGCCCCCGCCTAAACCAGGACCTCGGCCTCGCCCACCGCCACCGTCCCGAACACCCGCCGATACCGCTCGACCTCGGCCTCCGGCCCCGTCGCCTTGCGTGGGTTGTCGCTCAGCTTCACCGCTGGCCTGCCCTCCACCGTCATCAGCTTGCACACCAGGCTGATCGGCTCCAGGTCGTCCTCGCCCCGCGGATGGCACCCCCGAAAGTCATTCGTCAGCAGCGTGCCCCAGCCTGCCGAAAACCGTATGCGCCCATGGAAGTACCCGTGCAGCTCCAGAATCTCGTCCACATCCAGCCCGTCGGACGCGATCAGACGCTTCCTGCGCGGATCGCGACCGCGCCCCAGCAGCCACCGGATGTACTCATCCCCCGCCACGAACGGGTCCTTCGAGTCCGTCCGCTGCCCTGTCCAGTCCGCCACCCAGTCCGGCGCGCTCTCCAGAAACTGCGTCGTCCCAAACGTGTCCGGCAGCAGAATCAGCAGCTCCCCCCCGTAGCTCTTCTGCCAGAGCTCCAGCACACGATACTGCGCCTCGTGCAGCGCCTTGTCGTCCTCGCCCGCAAGCGCCGCCAGCGCCATCGGAAGCTCATGCGCGTTCGTGCCCATCGCCTCGAGATCGTGCTTGTACGCCAGAAACGTGTTCGACGTACCCGACAGGCTCGCACCCAGCGTCGCGCGCATCGCCTGGATCACATACTCCTGCCATAAAAAGCTGTGCCGCCGCCTAGTCCCGAACTCCGAGATCCGCACCTCCGGCACCTTCCGCAGCCGTTCGATCTTCTCCCACAGCTTCGTCTTCGCCCGCGCATACAGCACGTCCAGCTCCAGCTCGTTCATCCGGGCCAGCGCCGCGCGCGTGCGCATCTCGCTCACCAGCGCAAGCGCGTACACCTCCCACATCGTCACCTCGGTCCACAGTCCGCTGAACCGCAGCCGAAGCTGCCCCTCATGCTCCGACACCGCATACTCCGACAGCCGGAAGTCCTTCTCCAGCCATACCAGGAACTCCGGCTCGAAGATGTGCCGGCTCCCGTAGAACGTATTGCCTGCCAGCCAGATCAGCTCCGACCGCCCGAACCGCAGCCCGCGCAGATGCTCCATCTGCGCAGACAGCGCGCCGGCATCGATCTCCTCGGCCAGCCGCACCTTCACCGTGCGGTTCACCACCTCGCTCGACACATGCACCGCCGGAAAGTTCTTCCAGATGAACTGCAGCATCAGCAGCTTGTAGAAGTCCGTATCCAGCAGCGACCGCACGATCGGGTCCAGCTTCCAGTTGTGATTGTGGGCCCGCTCCGCGAAGTTCACATTCATACAGTCGATTCTCTCGCGCTCCCGCGCGCACCTACAACCGCCCAGCCCGCTCCACCCTCACGCATTGGCCCGCATCGCCGACTCGCCCGCACCCGCGCGCAACGCAATCGAACGCGCGGACTCCGCAATCAGCTCCGCCGGTACAGGCCGCCCGAAGAAGAACCCCTGCGCCTCATCGCACCGTCGCCGAAGCAGAAAATCGAGCTGCTCGTTCGTCTCCACGCCCTCGGCCACCACCTTCAAATTCAGCCCGTGCGCCATCGAGATGATCGCCCGCACAATCGCCGCAGCCGTCGGATCGTCCGCCGACCGGTTCACAAAGCTGCGGTCGATCTTCAACCGGTCCACCTCGTACTGCAGCAGGTACGAGAAGCTCGAGAACCCCGTGCCGAAGTCGTCGATCGCAATCTTCACCCCAAGCTTGCGCAACTGCATCAGCGTATCCAGCGTCGTCGCGGAGTTCGTCATCAGCGTCTGCTCCGTGATCTCGATCTCCAGGGTGTTCGGAGCCAGCCGAGACTCCTTCAGCGCCGTCTCCACCAGCGACGGCAGGTTCTTCTGCCGGAACTGTCGCGGCGACAGGTTCACCGCGATCACCACGTCGCGCCCCAGCGTCTCCTGCAGCTCTCGCCCTTCGTGGCACGCCATCCGGATCGCCCACTCCCCCATCGGCACAATCAGCCCCGTCGCCTCCGCCAGCGGAATGAACTGCCCCGGCGCGATCTGCCCGCGGCTCGGATGATTCCAACGCAGCAGCGCCTCCATCCCGATCACATCCCCGGACAGGCACGACACCTGCGGCTGGTAGTGCAGGCTCAACTCCCCATTGCCCAGCGCGTGCCGCAGATCGTGCTCGAACTCCAGCTTGTCCGCCGTCGCCTCCACCATCCCCTCGTTGAACAGGTGGTACGCGTTCCGCCCGCCGTCCTTCGCCTCGTACATCGCCGCATCCGCATTCTTCAGCAGGCTGTCCGCATCGCGCGCGCAGTCCGGAAAGATGCACATCCCTACGCTCACCGTGACGTTCACCTCCCGGTTGCCCACCGTGGTCGGCGTCGCCACCTTCTTGATGATCCCCTCCGCCACCCGCTCCGCATCCCGCTGCTCCCGGAACTCCGGCATCACAATCACAAACTCGTCCCCGCCCATGCGAGCCACCGTGTCCGTCTGCCGCACCGCCGCGCAGAGCTTCTTTGCCACCGAATCCAGCAGCGCATCCCCGGCCGAGTGCCCCAGCGAATCGTTGATCCGCTTGAAGTGATCGATATCCACCATCAGCACAGCCACCTTGTGCCGGTTCCGCTTCGCCCGCTGAATCGCCTGCCGGATCCGGTCCAGCAGAAGCACACGGTTCGGCAGACCCGTCAGTTGATCGTGGTGCGCCAGGTGATTCACATACTCCGTCAGCTTCTTGCGCTCCGTAATGTCGAACGCGATCCCCAGATACCCCGTGATCTTGTCGTTCTGCGCCTTCATCGCCGTCATCGCCAGATTCACCCAGATCCGCGACCCGTCCTTGCGGATATACGTCCACTCGTGCTCGTCCGTCTGCCCCTGCTTCGGCCGCGCGATCAGGGAATAAAAACCCGCCGAGATCGGCTCCCCCAGGTCCTTGCTCAACTGAACCGCACGCGCGCTCATCTCCGCCGTGTCGTGCAGCATCACCATCGAGTGCTGCCCGATCAGCTCGTGCTTGCGGTAGAGCGTCAACGCCTCAGCCGCCGGATTCATCGCCGTCACCGTACCCGCCGGGTCCGTCGCAATAATGCTGAACGGCGCATTTTCGATCATCGACTGCGTAAACTCGTTCAAATCCGCGATCTGATGCTGACGCGCACGCTCCTCCGTCACATCCCGGTTCGTCACCGCCGCCCCGTCGCCCAGCTTCACCACCTGGCTGGCGATCCAGTACGGCTCCACGCCCTCCAGCTCCATCCGCCGCTCGCCCGTCCACGCCGTCCCCGTCTCCACCACCTGGATCAGCTGCCGCAGGATGCCGGACTGCACCGTGTAGGGAACCACCTCGCTCAACAGACGCCCGATCAGCTCCGCGCGCGTCTTGCGCAGCCGCCTCTCCCCGTTCGCATTCACATACGAGAACCGGAGGTCGACAATCGTGCCCGCATCGTCCCGCACGCTCTCGTAGATGTAGAACGCATCCAGGCTGCTCTCCGCCGCAGCCACGAACTGCTCATGCTCCTTGTTCGCCGCGATCACCGCCCGGATCATCGACCGCACATACGGCAGCAGCACCGCCGCCCCCATCGCCACCACAACCGACGCCGAAGCACGCACCATCTGCAGCCCAAGATGCATCCGCTGCAGCGGAGCCCACACCAGGTACCCCACCACACGCTGCACCCCGAAGCACACCACAAACAGCAGCAGCACATACGTCGTCAGTCCGAACGGAACCCGGTCCCGAAGATAATGCGACAGCCGCACCACCATCACGCACGCCGTCAGGCACACCAGCCACGCCACGCTGTCCGCCATCAACGAGAGCACAAGCTCGCGATGCCCCAGGTCGCTCCACGTCCCATGCCCCGTGCCGCGCAGCAGAGCCACCGCCGCTGCCGGGCTCGGGCCCGTCAACAGCAGAAGCGCCGTCGAAGCAAACAGCGCGAACGACACGACAATCCGTGCCCGGGAGGACAACAAACGCTTGCTGGTCAAAACAGCTCTCCGCGCCTCACCATTCCTACCTCGGTTGGAACCCAGGCCGACCCTTCCCTGGGCCGCCTCTCTCACCATAACGGCAAATTTTTGTTGATACGGTGCAATTCCCACAGGTACCCGCATCGGCAACTAGGGAACGACACCTCCGCCCGCGCCGCCACTCGAACCGAACCGGCACGTCATCATCGTCTGGTCACAACAGGGCCTGGAGTTCACCAGTGGTCTCTGCGCACCGCGCAGCTACAGCTCTCGGGATCGTCGTCCTCGGCAGCCCGCCGGTCGCCCGGACGGTACGCCTCGAATCGATCAACCGATCCTCGTCTACCATACCCCCGAACCGGCCCGTTGTCGCGATCTACTTCGCCACCCTCATCCCCACACCCTCAATAGCTGCCCGCAAAGATCGCCTTCAGCTTCGCACGCAGCCCCTGCTCCTCACTCGCCCGCCGCACCTGCGTCCGGTGCGTGTACAGAAGCATCCCGATCGCCGCCGAAAACTCCGGCCGCGCCAGCTCCGAAGGCATCCGGCTCAGCGGCACCGGGTACCCCACCCGCGCCGGAACCCGCAGCAGACTCTCCGCATTGTCCAGCAGCCCCGCCATCAGCGCGCCCCCGCCCGTCAGCACACAGCCCGCACCCAGGGCCTCCAGCACACCGCCCTCCCGCAGGTTGTTGCGCAGCATCGTAAACAGCTCGCGCGCACGAGGCTCCAGAATCTCCGCCAGAAACCGCTGCCGCACCAGCCGCGGACCCTGCCCCGTCGCCCCGCTCAGAGCCAGGTTGCCGCCAATCTCAATCTCGTTGCCCTGCGGCACCGCCGTCACCACGCAGTGCCCATATCTCTGCTTCAGATCGTCAGCCTCTTCCACAGAAACATGCAGCCCCACCGCAAGATCGTTCGTAAAATGATCCCCGCCGATCGGCAGCACCGCCGTGTGCGCAATCGACCCCTCGAAGAACACCGCCAGCTCCGTCGTGCTCGCGCCGATATCCGCCAGGCACACCCCAAGCTCCCGCTCGTCAGCCGACAACACCGCCTCCGCGGACGCAATCCCCTCGTAGATCGTGTCCTGCACCTGCAGCCCCGCCCGGTTCGCGCACGTAATCACGCTCTGCGCCACGCCGCCCGAGCACGTCGACAAATGCAGATTCACCTCCAGCTTGTTGCCCACCATCCCGATCGGGTCGTGGATCCCCGGCTGGTCGTCCAGAATGAACTCCTGCGGCAACAGGTGCAGCACCTCGCGGTCCGGAGGCAGCGCCACGCTGCGCGCCCGGTCCACCGCCGCACGCACCTCCTCCCGCGTAATCTCCCGCATCCGGCTGCCCATCGAGATTCCGCCCCGCGAGTTCACCCCCCGAACATGCGTCCCCCCGATCCCCACCACCGCCGTCTCGATCATCCCCCGCGCCGCCTTCTCCGCCGTCAGCGCCGCCTTGTTGATCGCCTCCGCCGCCGGCCCCAGCTCCGCAATCAGCCCCTTGCGCATCCCGCGCGACACCTCGATCCCATGCCCCCGATACCGCAGCACCCCATCCTGCAGCTCCGCCACCAGCACGCAGCTCTTCGAGCTCCCCGCGTCCACCACCGTAATCAGGTTCTCCTGCCTGGGATTCATCGCTCCGTCGCCTCCGATCCCATCGCGCCCGCCGTCTTCTTCCCCACACCCTTCGTACCCGCCGCCGTCCCGCCGCCCACCGCAAACGACGTCGTCAGATGATGCACCGGCCCCGCAC
>JALYIA010000048.1 GCA_030776065.1 Acidobacteriota bacterium | reverse complement strand
ATGCAGCTGATGCAGCGCGCGGCGTCGAGCCGGAACGAGCAGGCGCAGGCGGAGGCGGCGCTCGCCGGCCTGGAGCGCGAGGCGCAGCGTCTGGCCGCGGAGCAGGATGGAGCGAAGCGCGAGCTGGGCGAGCTCGGCGTGCAGCGCGGGCAGGTTGCGATGAGCTTCGGCGATGTGACCGAGCGACTGAAGCGGCTGGAGGGCGAGATCGGCGAGATCCGTCTGCGGATCGAGGCAGCCCGGGCCGAGGAGACGGCGACGCGACGCGCTGCGGACGCACTGCGGGCCGAGCGTGCGACGCTGGCCGGACGCAGGGACTCGCTCGAAGGGCTGATCCGCGAGCACAGCTACTCGACCGACACGGTGAAGAACCTGTTCCGCGCGAGCGCGAAGCGGGCGGCAGCGGAGGCGGCCGGTGCGGGCGGGCTCTCGCCCGTGGGCACACTGGCGGACTTTCTTGAGGTTGAGGGACAGTATGAGTCGGTGGTCGATGAGTTCCTGCGGGACGAGCTGAACTACGTGGTGGTGAAGAGCTGGGATGCGGCCGATGCGGGTGTGCGGATGCTGCAATCCGATGTTGCGGGACGGGCGACATTTCTGGTGCATGGAGACGCTCACCACGACAGCGGAGCTGCAGGCGCTGGCGAAGAGGCGTACGCGCGCAGCTACGGAGCACTCTCCGAGGACGGCGTGGTTGCGCTGAAGGATTGCGTGCGCGCGCTGAACGGGTTCGGCAACTCGCTCGAGCATATGCTGCCGAAGCTGCGCGACGGCTACATCGCGCCGGATGGCGGGACGGCGCGGCGGCTTGCGGCGGAGCATCCGGGGGCGTATTTCCTCAGTCCGGCGGGCGAGACGTTTCACAATGCGACGGTGACGGGCGGCCGCGGCCGCTCGCAGGGCCCGCTGGCGTTGAAGCGCGAGCTGAGCGGCGTGCAGGCTCGGCTGGAGGCTGTGGAGGCGGAGCTCTCGCAGTCCGAGGTGAAGTCGGGCGGGCTCGAGCGGGAGCTGCGCGAGCTCCAGGGAGCGATGGAGGCGAAGACGCAGGAGCGGCGCGAGGCGGAGCGTGAATCGGCGAACTCGGGCGCGGCGCTGCGCCAGATGGAGAGCGAGATCGCGCGCATCGAACGGCGCCTGCAGGAATGGACGCTGGCGAGCGAACGCAGCCGCGATGCGCAGGCACAGCGTCGCGAGGCGATCGCGCGGAAGCAGGCCGAGGCCGCAGCGTTTGACGCCGAGCGCGTGACGCTCGACGGGCAGCTTGCGGAGATCCAGCAGCGGCTTGAGGGGCTGCGCGGCGAGCGGGAGCGGCTGCAGCAGGCGGCCGCGGAGGCTTCGGCGGCGCTGGCGGGCCTGGAAGAGCGGCGGCGCAATGCGGCGGCGGCGTTCGAGCAGACGAGCCGGATGGTGAACGGCCAGCGAGCGCGGATCGCGCAGATCGAGCAGGCGATGCAGTCCGCCGGCGCGGAGCGCGTGCGCCGCGAGGAGGAGACGGCGGCGCTGGCGGCGCAGCACGAGAGCCTGGCGGAGACTCGCGCGACGGCAGTTGCGGACGGTGCGAGGCTGAGCGCCGAGGCCGGCGATCTGCGGGTGCGGATGACGGAGCTCGACGGCAGGCTGCGAACGCTGCGGCATGCGACCGAGGCTCTGCGCGAAGAGCGTGCCGACCTTGCGGCACGGGCGGCGAAGCTGGCCTCCGACGTCGAACATATGGAGGCGACGTGCCTGAACGATCTGAACGTCGAGGCGGGCGTGCTGCGCGCGGACGCGGAGATCGTGCGGATCTCCTGTTCGGAGGACGGCGGCGAGGCGCTGCACGCGGCGGAGGAAGAGGCTCGCGGGATGAAGCAGCGGCTGGAGGCGATGGGCCCTGTGAACATGATGGCGCTGGACGAGTACAAGGAGACGGCGGAGCGACACGGGTTTCTCGAGACGCAGCGCAGGGATCTGCTGGAGTCGATCGAGAACACGCAGGCTTCGATCAAGGAGATCGACGATGTGTCGCGCGTGAAGTTCGACGAGGCGTTCAAGGTGATCAACGAGAACTTCGGGGTGACGTTTGCGAAGCTGTTCGGCGGCGGGCAGGCGTTGATGAAGCTGACGGACGAGGAGAACTCGGCGGATTCCGGCATCGATATCGTGGCGTCGCCTCCGGGCAAGAAGCTGCAGAACATTCTGCTGCTTTCGGGCGGCGAGAAGGCGTTGACTGCGCTCTCGCTGCTGGTGGGGATCTTCCAGTTCCAGCCGGCTCCGTTCTGCGTGCTGGACGAGGTGGACGCTCCGCTGGACGAGACCAACGTGGGCCGGTTTGCGAAGCTGATCGCGGAGATGAGTGCGACGACGCAGTTCGTGGTGATCACCCACTCGAAGCGGACGATGGCGGAGGCGGACGTGATCTACGGGGTGACGATGCAGGAGCCCGGTGTGTCGAAGATCGTCAGCGTGAGCCTGAGCGGGCGGGCGGCTGCGCGGGAGCGGCGGGCTGTGGCTTAGAGGCCTCCTGGAGGCCCACCCCCGGTACCGACTCGATTTTTGTTTGATGCTGGTCGGGTTAGCGGACGGGAGCGACGCTTCGATTAACTACTTTGTTTAGGTTGTGGCTAATGGGAAAGGCCCGGCGTGGACGCAGGGCCTTTCTTTTTTCCACTGTTTTAGTCTGGCGGATTGGGGATGACTCATTGCCCCTGAATCTGCGGTGTTTACTTTGTGGGGTTGCGGGGGAGTGGGATTGACAGCTTTTGGGGCTGCTGTGGGTGGGATGCCGGGTTTGTTTTATGGGTGAGGTATGGGGTTTTGAGGTTTGAGGTTTGGGTGTTGGGTATCCGGTATGGGTTTTGAGGTTTGGGGTTTGAGGTATGGGTATGGGTATCGGGTTATTTGGTGGAGGCTTGGGTGTAGAAGCGGGCGAGGTCGGACTTCAGTTGTGTTTGAGGGCTTCGGTGTTGAGGTAGACCACATGTCCGGCGGGGTAGTAGCCGAACTCGATGTTGGAGGCGATGGGTGGGGCAGCATCATGTAGCTGAGGTCGTACTCGGTGGCGAAGAAGGGGTGGGAGCGGGCGGGTTTTAGAATGGGGGGATGAGCGCTGTGGCGGGGAGTGTGGTGCGGGAGGTTCGGGAGAAGGTGGAGGCGGGGGGCAGGGTCTCCCCTGGGGAGGCGCTGGCGCTTTGGCGGGAGGCGACGGACGGGGAGATGCGGGAGCTTGCGATGCGGGTGCGGGGGCGGTTCCACCCGCCGGGCGAGTGCACGTACATGGTGATGCGGATTGTGAACTACACCAATGTGTGCGTGGCGCAGTGCGATTACTGCGCGTTCTACAAACTGCCGGGGCAGGCGGGCGGGTATGTGCTGAGCAAGGAGCAGGTGTTTGCCAAGCTGGATGAACTGCTTGCGCTCGGTGGGGATCTGGCTGCGTTCAACGGGGGGTTCAATCCGCATCTTCCCCTGGACTACTATTGCGAGCTGTTTGGGGCGATCCGGGAGCGGTATGGGGACCGGCTCGAGTTCTACGCGCTGACGGTGGCGGAGTTTCTGTATCTGGCGGACCATGGGAAGCTGACGCCGGGAGAGACGGCGGCCCGGCTGAAGGCCGCGGGGGTGCGCTGGGTGACGGGCGGCGGGTCGGAGATTCTGACCGAGGGATTCAGGCGACGGCACAGCAAGTTCAAGTACACGGTGGCGGAGTACTTCGAGGCGCAGCGGGCGATTGTGGAGGGGGGTCTGCGGACGACGGCGACGATGGTGATCGGCTTCGACGAGACGGTGGAGGAGCGGGTGGAGCACCTGGAGCGGACGCGGGCGTTCCAGGACGAGCTGCTGGCGTCGGAGGCGGGACAGAGGACGGGGGGGCTGGCCAGCTTTCTGTGCTGGACGTACAAGCCGTACTTCACGCAGATGGGTGGGATCGAGATCACGACGGCGGAGTACCTGCGGCACCTGGCGCTGAGCCGGATCTACCTGGATAACGTGCCGCGTGTGCGGACGTCGGTGCTGACGCAGAACGAGCGCGCGCTCGAGGGGCTGCTGTATGGCGCGGACGACTTCGACCTGCCGGTCGAGGACGAGGTGACCCAGAAGGCCGGGGCGACGGTAAGCCTGGACTTCGAGCGGATTCTGGATGTGGCGCGGGGGCTTGGATTCCGGCCGCAGTACAGGCAGGTGGCGCGAGGACGGGTGGCTTAGCGAGCTGGGGCGAGGGCGGCGAGGAAGCGGAGGACGGAGGCGATTCCGGCGTGGAAGTTGGGGAGGTGGAACTTCTCGTTGGGGGCGTGGAGGTTGTCGTCGGGGAGGCCGAAGCCCATGAGGAGGGTGGGGATTCGGAGTTCGCGGATGAAGTCGCCGACGATGGGGATGGAGCCGCCTCCGCGGACGAAGACGGTGGGCTTCGCGAAGACCTGGTGCATGGCTTCGGTGGCGGCCTGGACGTAGGGGTTGTCGGTGGAGACGACGATGGGGTCGCCGGAGTGGATGAGGCGGACGTCGAGGGAGATGCCGGGGGGGCAGAGGGATTCGACGAAGGATTTGTACTGGGCGAAGGCGTGGGCGGGGGTCTGGTCCGGGACGAGGCGCATGGAGACCTTGGCTAGGGCGCGGGCGGGGATGACGGTCTTGGCGCCGGCTCCGATGAAGCCTCCGGGCATGCCGTGGACCTCGAGGGTGGGGCGGGCCCAGGTGCGTTCGAGGACGGAGAAGCCGGGCTCGCCGGTGAGGATGGTGGATCCGACCTCGGTCTGGCGGTAGTGTTCCTCGTCGAAGGGGAGGGACCTCCAGGCGGCGAGTTCGGCGGGGGCGGGGGTGGCGACGGAGTCGTAGAAGCCGGGGATGAGGATGCGGCCGGAGGCGTCCTTGAGCTGGGCGATGATGTGGCAGAGGGCGATGAAGGGGTTGGGGGCTGCGCCGCCGTACATGCCGGAGTGGAGGTCGGTGCGTGCACCGCGGGCTTCGATCTCGGTGTAGATCATGCCGCGGAGGCCGACGCAGAGGGTGGGGATGCCGGGGGCGAACATCTCGGTGTCGGAGACGAGGGCGACGTCGGCCTGGAGCTGCTCGGGGTGGCTGCGGACGAAGGCGGTGATGCCTTCTCCGCCGACCTCTTCTTCTCCTTCAATGAGGACGCGGACGTTGATGGGGAGGGTGCGCTGGCCGGGGGCGCTGCTGGAGGCTTCAAACAAGGCTTCGAGGGCTTTGACGTGCATCCACATCTGTCCCTTGTCGTCGACTGCGCCGCGGGCGAAGAGGTCCTCGCCGCGCTGGGTGGGCTCGAAGGGCGGGGAGAGCCACTCGTCGAGGGGCTCCGCGGGCTGGACGTCGTAGTGGCCGTAGAGGAGGACGGTGGGGGCGTCGGCGGCGTGGAGCCAGTCGGCGTAGACGAGGGGGTGGCCTGCGGGGTGGGTGGGGGAGGTGGTCTCGATGAGCCGGACGTTGTGCATGCCGATCCGGCGGAGTTCGTCGGCGATGCAGCCTGCGGCGCGGCGGACGTCTGGGGCGCGGGCCGGGTCAGTGGAGATGGACGGGATGCGGAGGAGGGCTTTGAGCTCTTCGACGAAGCGGCTGCGGTTGGCTTGGGCGAAGGCGAGGGCTGCGTCGGGGACGGGGGGAGAGGGCATAGCGGCGGGGCTCCGGTGGAGGTGGACGGGATGACATTGCCGGGCGGCGGGAGTCAAAACCTGACTGAGTATAAGGGAGTTGCGGGCGGGGTGGAGAGCTCGCGGGAAACACATCCTAAACAAATGGAAGCTTCGGTGGGTTTTGAAACATCTACATGCTGTGCAGACTGTGACGAGCTACGACTTTATGGGGAAACGATTGTGGATGCGGCAGGTTGCCGCGGCGGTGTTCGGGTTGTGCCTGGCTGCGCCGGGCGTGCGGGCGCAGGATGTGTCTAGCGGGGCGGCTGGGTTTGAGGCCGGCGCTGAGGTTGCGTCTGCGGTGCTGCCGGAGGCTCCGAGCGCGCTGGCGGGCCAGTCGAGTTCGATTGTGGTGGAGGGCGCGGAGAAGACGCCGCCGGAGCATCAGGATCCGCAGACCAAGCGGATTCTGGGGATCTTTCCCAATTTTCGTTCGGTGAGCTCTTCGGCGCATCTGCCGCCGCAGACGGTGAAGGACAAGTTTGTGACGGCGACGCAGGACAGCTTCGACTATTCGGCGTTTGTGCTGCCGGCGCTGCTGGCTGCGCAAGGGCAGGCCAGCAATTCGACGCCTGAGTTCCACCAGGGGGCGGCGGGCTACGGCCGCTACTTCTGGCATGCCTACACGGACCAGACGATCGAGAACTACATGGTGGAGTTCATTGTGCCTGCGGTGGCGCACGAGGACACGCGGTTTTACACGCTGGGGCATGGCGGCTTTGTGAAGCGTGCGGGGTACGCGCTTGGGCGGGTGGCGGTGACTCGCAACGACCAGGCGAAGCGGACGTTCAACTTCGGCGAGGTGCTGGGAGCGGGGGCGGCGGCGGGGATCTCGAATCTGTACTATCCGCAGGCAGAGCGCACGGTCTCGAACACGATGACGCGGTGGGGCCTGAACGTGGGGATCGATGCGGGGACGTTTGTGCTGCGGGAGTTCTGGCCGGACGTGAACCACTACCTGTTCCATGGGAAGTCGACGCAGCGGCTTCCTTAGCGCGGAGCGAGAACGATGGGCGCTGGCGCGACGGGGCAGAGTTGGAATGCGGCGGAGTATGCGGCGCATGGAAGGTTCGTTGCGGACCTAGCGGACGGCGTGGTGGAGCTGCTTGGGCTGCGTCCCGGGGAGCGCGTTCTGGACCTGGGGTGCGGGGATGGCGCTCTGACGGAGAGGCTGCGGGCGGATGGGGCGGATGTGGTTGGGTTGGACGCGTCCGCTGAGATGGTGCGGGCGGCGCGGGTGCGCGGGCTGACGGTGGAGCTTGGAAGCGCAGAGTCGCTGGGGTATGTGGGGGAGTTCGACGCGGTGTTTTCTAACGCGTCGCTGCACTGGATCCGCAATCAGGCGGCGGTGCTGGCAGGGGTGCACCGTGCGCTCAGGCCGGGCGGGCGGTTTGTGGCAGAGATGGGCGGGATGGGGAATATTGCTGCGATCCGGACGGCGTTGCGGTGTGTGCTGGCGGGATACGGGGTGGATGCGGAGGAGTCTGCGGGGAGCTTCTTTCCTTCTCCTGCCGAGTACCGGAGGCTGCTGGAGGCGGCGGGGTTCCGCGTGCGGTCGATCCATCTGATCCCACGGCCTACGGCTCTGCCGGCTGGAATGGAGGGTTGGCTGGAGACGTTTCGGAACGGTGTGCTGGACCGGGTTGGGGTGGAGAACAGGGCGGAGGCGGTGCGGCAGACGGTGGAGCTGTTGCGGCCGATCCTGGCGGATGCGGAGGGGAACTGGACGGCGGACTATGTGCGGCTGCGATTCTTTGCGGAGCGTGGGTACAGCGGGACAGAGGAGGGGTTGGGGGCGGACCGGGGTTTCGAGTGAAGGACTGTCTCCGCGCGACAGCCGTGCGGAGGCGGTGCTAGGCTTCTGGGCCATGATCTCTTCCCTGCTTCGTCGCTCTGCGTTGGCGTGGGTGGTGTGTGTGGCTTCGGGCGCGGGCGGTGTGGCGCAGAGCCCTCGGCCCGACTCCGGGGCGCTTCCACCGCCGCCGCCGACGGATCCTCAGCTTGTGGTGGCGCAGGATGCGGCGCTCGATCCGAAGCTGCCGACGGTGTTTGTGGTGGGGGATTCGACGGCGCGGAACGGGCGCGACCTGGGCTGGGGCGATCACCTGGCGCACTACTTCGATACGACGAGGATCAACGTGGCGAACCGGTCGCGGGCGGGCCGGAGCAGCCGGAGCTACATGGTCGAGGGCTTGTGGGACAAGACGCTGGCGGAGATGAAGCCGGGCGACTACGTGATGCTGCAGTGGGGGCACAACGACGGCGGCGACCTGGGCGGCGCGAAGCCGAGGGGATCGCTCCGCGGGCTGGGCGAAGAGACACAGGACGTGCCGCAGACCACGGGAGCGATGGCGGGCAGGACGGAGACGGTGCATACGTACGGCTGGTACAACCGCAAGTACATCGCGGATACGCGGGCGAAGGGGGCGACGCCGATGATGCTTTCGCTGACGGAGCAGAATATCTGGAAGCCGGATGCGGGTGGCGTGCCGCAGCTGGCGCATGGGATGGCCGGGTACGACGAGCAGGAGAGGCAGATCGCTGCGGCCGCGGGGATCCAGTATGTGGATATGGGCGCGGTGGAGTGGGACCGGCTGAGCAAGGCGGGGCCGGAGGAGACGGCGAAGCTGTTTCCGATCGACCATACGCATACGAGCGCGGAGGGGGCGGAGCTGAATGCGCAGTCGGTGGTGATTGCGTTGAAGCGGGCAAATTCGCCGCTGGTGAAGTATCTGAATGAGCGGGGGCGGGGGCTACGGCAGGACTGAATGCGTGTGGGTGGGAGTACGGGGAGAGGAAGTCTGAGGCTACCTGCCAGCCTTGCCGAGGGTGAATCTGCAGAGGAGACGACACGCGCGTGGGGTGGGACTCGTCCCCGAGACGTGGCGGCGGTCTGCCACGCGCTAAGCCGGCGGGGCGACTCCCTGTGCGGGATGAGGCGATCTACTTTGCGCCATTGTCCGGCTTTGGCGGGAACTTTGCGAGGAGCTGTCCGACGGCCTTGTCGAGCTTCTGGTCGGCTTCCTTGCTGGAGGTGACGGAGCCTGGCTCTGTGATGGCGCCGCGCCAGACGAGTTTGCCGGATCTGCGGTCCCACATGTCGAGGACGAGGGTTCCTGGTTTGAGGTCGCCGACCATGGGACTGCCTTCCATGAAGCCGCTGCTCCAGGAGCGCTCCCAGCCGAGGCCGGTGAGGCCGGCGTAGAAGTTGGTGTATTCGGCGGGGTCGTGGCTGGACTGGACGACGGCGAGGATGAGGTCGGCGTTGGCGTCGCCGGGGTGCAGGTAGCGCGCCTGGAGGTTGCGATCGAGGGCGATGACGAGGCGGCTTTCGACGCCGGGATCGGTCGCGTGGATCTTCTGGACGGTGTAGGTCTTGTACTTGAGGAAGTTGACGGAGTGGTCGTAGTCGGTTGCCGCGACCTGGGCGTGAGCTGCGCAGGAGAGAGCGCCGGCGAGAAGTACGGCTGCAAGGACGGAGTGGGCGGGTCGGATGGGGCGCCTCCTGTGCGGCACGGGGTTGGCTTGGGATTGAGGTCCGGTCGTGAGTGACAGACGTGGGTGACAGAAGCGGGCGCTTGGGGAGACGGGGCCGGGACGCTGTATGGAGGGTGGACGTTTCGGCTGAATCGTAAGATGCAGCGGTTGGGAACTTGTGCGGACGAGCGACTGGGGGGCGGGCTCGTCGCGGTGCGGGATGGGAAGTTCGCGTAAACTTGGAAGATGGGGCGTTCGAGAGAGCCTCGGAAGGCGAAGGACACCGGGTTTGTTCAATCAGGTATTAGCGAAGGTATTTGGCACGAGCAATGAGCGTGCGGTGAAGCGTCTGCTGCCTGTGGTGGAGCAGATCAATGCGCTCGAGGCCGGGATGAAGGCGCTCTCCGACGAGGATCTGCGGGCCAAGACGGCGGAGCTGCGGGGGCGTGTGGCCGAGGCGGTGGCCGCGGAGAGAATCGACCCCAGGGACGAGGATGCGGCGGAGCGGACGTATGCGGCGGAGAAGGCGGCGCTCGATGCCATTCTTCCCGAGGCGTTTGCGGTGGTGCGCGAGGCGGGTGTGCGTGCGGTGGGGATGCGGCACTTCGACGTGCAGCTGATCGGCGGGATGGTGCTGCACTCGGGCAAGATCTCGGAGATGAAGACGGGCGAGGGCAAGACGCTGGTGGCGACGCTTCCCTGCTATCTGAATGCGCTTGCCGGGCGCGGCGTGCACGTGGTGACGGTGAACGACTACCTGGCCAAGCGCGATGCGGAGTGGATGGGCAAGATCTACGGCTTCCTTGGGCTGTCGGTCGGCGTGATCGTGCATGATCTCTCGGACGAGCAGAGGCGCGCGGCGTACGGGTCCGACATTACGTACGGGACGAACAACGAGTTCGGGTTCGACTATCTGCGGGACAACATGAAGTTCGAGCTGGGCGACATGGTGCAGCGGGGGCACTACTACTGCATTGTGGACGAGGTGGACTCGATTCTGATCGACGAAGCGCGGACGCCGCTGATCATCTCGGGCCCGACGGACCAGACCACGGACAAGTATGCGCGGGTGAACGGGATCATCCCGGAGCTTGAGCTGGGCGAGCTGATCGAGACGCTGGAGACGAAGACGTGGTCTGGCGACTACGTGGTGGATGAGAAGGCCCGGGCGATTACGGTGACGGACGAGGGCTGGGAGAAGATCGAGGCGCTGCTGGGGATCGGCAACATTGCGGACCCGGAGAACTGGGATCTGAAGCACCACGTCGAGGTGGCGATCAAGGCGCACACACTGTACAAGCGGGATGTGGAGTACGTGGTGAAGGACGGCAAGGTGATCATCGTCGATGAGTTCACCGGGCGGCTGATGCCGGGGCGTCGCTGGTCCGATGGGCTGCACCAGGCGGTGGAGGCGAAGGAGGGTGTGGCGATCCGCAAGGAGGACCAGACGCTGGCGACGATCACCTTCCAGAACTACTTCCGGATGTACAAGAAGCTTTCGGGGATGACGGGGACGGCGGAGACGGAGGCGGCGGAGTTCGACAAGATCTACAAGCTGGAGATCGTGGTGATTCCGACGAACCGGAAGATGCTGCGGATCGAGAATCCGGATGTGGTGTACAGGACGGCGAAGGAGAAGTACTTCGCGGTGGCGGACGAGATTGCGCGGCTGCACGAGGTGAAGCAGCCGGTGCTGGTGGGCACGACGTCGATCGAGAAGTCGGAGCTGCTGAGCGACATTCTGAAGCGCAAGGGCGTGCGGCACGTGGTGCTGAACGCGAAGTTCCACGAGAAGGAGGCGGAGATCGTCGCACAGGCCGGGCGGCTTGGGATGGTGACCATTGCGACCAACATGGCCGGTCGCGGTACGGACATCCTGCTGGGCGGCAACGCGGAGTTCATGGCGCGGCAGGATCTTGTGCGCAAGTCGCAGGCGCGTGCGGTGTCGGCTGCGGAGGGCGCGATCTCGCCGAATGCGGGGCCTGGGATGGTGCGGTTCTACTACTCGGGGCAGGAGTTCGAGACGACGCAGGCGCTGTGGGATGGGGCTATGTCGGCACATGCGGCTGCGACGCAGAACGAGCATGAGGCTGTGATCGCGGCGGGCGGGCTGCACATTCTGGGCACGGAGCGCCACGAGAGCAGGCGGGTGGACAACCAGCTGCGCGGGCGTGCGGGCCGGCAGGGCGATCCGGGATCAAGCCGGTTCTTTCTTTCGCTCGAAGACGACCTGATGCGGATCTTCGCCCGGGAGTGGGTGTCGACGCTGCTGCAGCGGCTGGGGATGGAAGAGGGTGTGCCGATCGAAAGCGGGATGATCTCGCGGCGGATCGAGGCGGCGCAGAAGGCAGTGGAGACGCAGAACTTCGAGAGCCGCAAGCATGTGCTCGAGTACGACGACGTGATGAACAAGCAGCGCGAGGCGGTCTATGGCCTGCGCAAGCAGCTGATGGAGGGCGTGGACCAGAAGCAGCTGATCACGGAGGATTACGTTTCGACGATTCTGTCGAACATCCTGGACGAGCATGCTCCGGGCAAGGAGCACCCGGAGCAGTGGAAGATGGACGCGGTGGACTCGGCTGTCTTCGACATCTTCGGAATGCGGCTGAACGACGGGCCGGAGCCCGGGGCGGACCTGCTGGACCGGCATGCGCTGGGCGAGGCGATCTTCGGGAAGCTGCGCGCTCGGTACGAGGTGAAGGAGCAGATTCTGGGCGCGGCGGCGATGCGGTATCACGAGCGAATCGTGATGCTGAGCGTGCTGGACGGGCTGTGGAAGGATCACCTGCTGGCGATGGACCACCTGAAGGAGGGCATCGGGCTGCGGGGGTACGCGCAGCAGGATCCGCTGGTGGCGTACAAGAAGGAGAGCTTCGAGATGTTCGAGGCGATGATGGTGCGCTTCCAGGAGGACACGGCGCGGCACCTGTTCCGGATGCAGATCATCGGGCCGGACGGGCAGCCGATCGAGACTCCGGAGCAGATGCAGCGGGCGCAGGAGGCGATGGCGGCCCAGCAGCAGGCGGTGGCAGCGCAGCAGCAGGCACAGCAGGCGCTTGCGGCGGAGGCGATGCGGGTGCAGCAGGGGCAGCCGCAGATCCAGCCTCCGCAGCGGCGCGCGGCTGAGCAGCAGGCTAGGCTGCCGATGGAGACTGGCGGGGGTACGGCGCAGTCCGGTGCGAAGCAGACGGCGCCCGTGCGCGCCCCCTCGACGACGATCGACAAGCTGGAGCGCGAGTTCCAGCAGAAGAAGCAGCGGGAGCTCGACCAGGCCCGGTCGGCGGGCGCCTCCGCGGCGGGAGGCAACGGAGGGTCTCCGCGGCGGGCAGGCGAGAAGGTGGGGCGGAACGACGATTGCCCGTGCGGCTCGGGCAAGAAGTTCAAGAAGTGCCACGGGGCTCAGCCTTAGCAGGACGGTTGCCGGCGGCGGAGGCATGCGGGTGTGGGTGCGCGGGGGCGCGGGATGCCGGGGTTATCTCCTGACCTGCGATTCCGGGCGGCTACTTCTTTTCGATGTCGTCCATGATGAGCCTGGCCTTGGTGGCGAGGGTGACGGCGCCTTCGGCGTCTCCTGAATCGAGGGCCTGCTGGGCGTGCTTGAGGAATCCTGTGACCTGGCGGATCTGCGCTTTCTGCTGCGTGGCGGTGCTGCGGGGGAGTGCGGAGACTCGTTTCTGAATTGCGGCGATGAGGTCGCGGGCCTGTTGGTGGGCCTGTGGCGTGGTCTCGCCGCCTGAGGAGAGCGACCCGATGGCGAGTTCGGCGGGCTCTGGCCCGCTGGCGACCTGGGTGGGGGGCTGAGCGGGCGCGCCTTCGCGCGGGGGCGTAGGCGCGGGGCGGCGGCGCACGGGGCGCTTGGGCGGCTCTGCGGGCTCGGTGGGCGTCCACTCGGGCGGCGGGATCGCGGCGATCATGGGAGGCGTGGAAGACTCAGGCGGAGGCTCGAGCTCGATGGGGGCGGTGAGCGAGGGAGGCGGAGTCCAGCGGGCTTTGTGGGTACAGCCGGCGAGCGTGAGGCAGAGCAGCAGCGCGGTGTGGGGCGTGGCTGTGCGTCGGCGGGCGCGGGGGCTGACGAGCGGGCATTTCCAGGCAGGGAGCAGCGTCCGCACGATGGCGGAGCAAACGCGTGTAAGCCCTGCGCCGGCGGGCTCCGCGGGAATCGTCCGTTCGTTCAACGATGCTCCTCGCTCTGTATGGTAGCGCCATTTGTGCTGGAGGTGGGTGTAGCAGGCGATTCCCGGGGGGCGGCGAGGGGGCGGCGAGCCTCTGCGGCGGGTGCGAGGGCGATGGGGATTCGCAGGATGAAGACGGTTCCGCGCTCGGCCGCTGCGGGATCGGTGTTGGAGCGGACGTCGAGCGCACCGCCGTGGAGCTGGAGGATGCGGTAGGTCATGGCGAGTCCTATGCCGCTGCCGGTGGGCTTGGTGGTGAAGTAGAGATCGAAGATGCGGGGCAGGATGGAGGCGGGTATGCCGCTGCCGGTGTCGGCGATCTGGACGACGGCGAGCCGCGCCTGACGCTCGATGGTGACGCGAAGCGCGCCGCCAGCCGGCATGGCCTGCATGGCGTTCAACACGAGGTTGAGGATGGCCTGGCGGATGAGCTCGGAGTCGACGCGGACGGGCAGAGGCTGGGGCGGGGCTGAGATTTCGAGCGTGACGTTGTTCGCCTTCAGCTCGGCGCCGGAGAGATCGAGGACACGGTCTACGATGCGGCGGAGGTCCTGATCGCGAAGCTCCAGGGTGAGCGGGCGGGAGAAGTCGGCGAGGGTCTGGACGACGCGATCGAGGCGGTGCATCTCGTCTGCGAGGATGTCGACGTGCTTGCGTGCGCTCTCGGGCTCCACGTTGGCGGCGGAGAGTTTGGAGCGGAGCAGTTCGAGGTGGACGACCATGGCATTGATGGGGTTCTTGACCTCGTGGCCGACGTTCGCGGTGAGCCGGCCGATGGAGGCGAGCCTGCGGGAGACCTCGAGCTCCTGTTCGAGTTCGAGCGCGGAGGCGGTGTCGCGGAGGGTGAGCAGGGTGCCCATGTCGGTTGGGGCGCGTGCGGGCTGGCCTGCGGCGGGCGGGTCGTCGATGCGGTCGAGAGAGATCTGAACCTGGCGTCCGTCTTCGAGCAGCACGGCCTCCGCGGAGACGTTGACGGAGGAGTTGAAGGCGTCTGCGATGGCGTCGCCGAGTACGGTTCCGGGGGGGAAGATCTCATCCAGCGTCCTTCCGACGAGAGAACGGGCGGGCTGGAGCTCCGCGACATTGGGCGGGATGAAGTAGGCTACGGCGTCCGAGACCATGACAGCGCGGCGCTCGGGGGTGAAGAGCACGACGCCGTCGCGCAGGGTATCGAGCACGTGCGCGAGGTTGGCCTGGAGGGCGGTGTAGCCTTCCTCGCGGCTGCGCATCTCGCGGCCGAGGCGGTCGATCGAGCGATTGACGCGGCCGATGGGGTCGCGTCTGGCTTCGAGCAGGAGCGGGCCGAGCGGGGGCTCACCGGGGGCGAGAGTGAGGCGTTCGAGCTGCTCGCCGATGGTGACGAGGGGGCGGAGGGCGACGGCGGAGAGCAGAGCCGCGGCGGCCATGGAGATGACGGCGGCGAAGAGGGCGACGAGCAGGGCGGCGCGGAGCCAGGGCTCGAAGGCGTTGCGCAGAAACGTGGAGCGGACGCCGACGTGGATGACGAGAAACGGCAGGCCGTTGCGGTCCAGGGGAGCGGAGATGTCGAGGACGCGGGGCTTGCCGAAAACTTCGCGGAGCTGGTTGACGAGGCTTCCGCTGGCGACGGCTGAGAAGCTTGCGCGGTAGGGGGAGGGCTGGTTGAGGGTATCCTCATCGGTGGAGACGAGGGTGAAGCCATGGGCGTCGGTGACGCTGACGTCCTGGACGGTGGGGGAGTAGCGGATGATGGCGCTCATCACCTGGCGCAGCGATTCGGAGGAGCGAAGCGCATCGAGCACGGCGGCGTGCAGGGCGTCGTCGGAGGAGGCGTTGGGCGCCGCGGGCGGGGCGGTGAGCGGAGGGTGGGCGCGCAGGCCGGTCTCTAGCGCCTGGCGGGTGACGAGAAGAACTTCGTGCGCGAGAACGTCGTTCGATGTGGATGTCTGCTCGATACGCTGGCGCGTGAGCTGGCCCAGGAAGACGAGCGAGATGATGGAGACGATGGCGAAGGTGACGCCCGTGGCCAACAGCACGAGCTTGGTGCGCAGGCGCATCGGCTACTCCGCCGCTACAGGTGCGGGCTCTGTGCCTCCTGCCGAGGCGGCTGCGCTGGCGTACTCCTTGAGCTTGTTCTGGAGGGTCTTGGTGGTGATGCCGAGGATCTCGGCGGCGCGGGTCTTGTTGTTGTTGGTGGAGGTAAGGGTTTTGAGGATGAGCTGGCGCTCGGCCTCATCGACGGTCGTGCCGACCTCGACGGTGACGGAGTTTTCGGTGCGGGCGGATGCGGCGGATGCGAGCTCCTGCGCGGAGGGCTGCGGAGCAAACCGGGTTCCGTACCCGGGCCGGCCGAATCCCGGAGGCAGATGCTCGACGCCGAGCAGGCCGCCGCCCGCGAGCACGGTGGCGCGTTCGATGGTGTTGCGCAGTTCGCGCGCATTGCCGGGCCAGTCATAGGCCATCAGGCGGGCGAGGAGATCCGGGGAGAGACCGGAGACCGAGCAGTGGTGTCTTTCGTTCATGTCGTCGATCATCTTCTGCGCGATCGCCGGGACGTCGGACATATGTTCGCGCAAGGGCGGCATTTTGATGTTGAAGACGTTGAGGCGGTAGAAGAGGTCGCCGCGGAGCTGGCCGCTGGCGACGGCCTGCTGCGGATCCTTGTTGGTGGCGGCGACGACGCGGACATCGACCGGGGTTTCGGCCTTGCTTCCGAGGCGGCGGAGCTTGCGATCTTCGAGGACGCGCAGGAGCTTGGCCTGGGTGGGCATGGGCATCTCGCCGATCTCGTCCAGCAGCAGGGTACCCTCTTCGGCAAGCTCGAAGCAGCCGGCCCGGCGTTCCAGGGCTCCCGTGAATGCGCCTTTTTCATGGCCGAAGATCTCAGATTCGATCAGGGTCTCCGGGATGGCCGCGCAGTTGACGGCGACGAACGGCTTGACCCGGCGGGAGCTCAGGTCGTGCAGGGCGCGCGCGACGAGCTCCTTGCCGGTGCCGCTTTCGCCGGTGACGAGCACGGAGACGTTCGAGGGCGCAACGCGCTCGATCATCTGGAAGATGGCCTTCATCTCTGGGGAAGAGCCGACGAGTGGACCGAGGACACCGGTGTCGCGGAGCTGGCGGCGCGTGGCTTCGAGCTCGACGTCGGATTCGCGCTGCCTGGTGGCGTTCTGAAGGATGGTCCGGAGGCGTACAGGGTCGACCGGCTTGGGGATGTAGTCGTAGGCACCCATGCGCATGGCTTCGACGGCGGATTCGATGGAGCCCTGGGCGGTGAGCATGATGACGGTGACGTGCTGCGGCAGCTCGCGGATGCGGTCGAGGAGCTCCATTCCGTCCATGCGGGGCATCTTGAGGTCGGTGACGACGATTCCGGGAGCCCACTGGAGGATGCGTTCGAGGCCCTCGACGCCGTCGGCGGCGCACTCGGCGCGGTATCCCCAGGCGGTGATGAGCTCGGTGAGTCCGGTGCGCGCGTGCGGTTCATCTTCGACGATCAATACTTTTTCGAGCACTCTTACCCCATCCGTTCGGCTGAACTGGAAGCATCGCTCCCGTCCCGGTGTTTGATGCTCTGAATGAGCCTTGTGCAGTGCGCCCGACGCCGTACGGATCGCAACGGATGGCGATATGCTGAAGCGTATGGGCGAACCCAGTATCCAGTGTAGCGACCACGAAATCTCACCACAAGCGTATGCCCGGATTCGGGGCGCGCAAGGGGAGGGCGATCGAGAGCCTCCGGTTCTGCTCGATGTGCGGGAGCCGTGGGAGGCGGAGCGCGCGAAGCTGGAGGGCGCGATCCTGATGCCGATGGGCGATGTGCCGTCGCGCGCCCATGCGGAGCTCGATCCGGATGCGCACATCGTGGTGCTGTGCCATCGTGGGCAGAGATCGCTCTCCGTGGCGATATGGCTGCGGGGGCAGGGCTTCGAGTGCGCGCAGTCGCTGGCCGGAGGGCTCGACCGGTGGTCGCGTGAGATCGACGCTGGAGTGCCGCGGTATTAGCTGCTGGCGAGGCGGTCCGCGCCGTGCGTACGGCGCGCTCGGCTATTGGGCGCGGGGGTGGGTCTCGTCGAAGACGCGCTGCACCTGGCTGTTGGTCAGGTGGGTATATCTCTGGGTGGTGGAGAGGCGCTCGTGGCCGAGCATCTCCTGTATAGCGCGGAGGTCGGCTCCCTCTTCGAGCATGTGGGTGCCGAAGGCGTGGCGCAGGGTGTGGGGATGCACGTCGGCGGGGAGGCCGCGGGAGAGTGCGATGCGCTTTACCAAGCGGCCGACGCTGCGCGTGGTGAGCCGGATGCTGCCGCGCATGCGGAGATTGGTGACCAGGGGCCCTTGCTGAACGAGGGCGGCCTTGCCTGCTGCGCGGAGCCGCGCCTCGCGGTGGGGCAGGAATCCGCGGATCGCGTCGGCCGCCTGCTCGCCGAGTGGGACGAAGCGCTGCTTTCGGCCCTTGCCGCGGACGAGGATGGCATCGTTCTTCCAGTGGATGTCGGAGAGGTCGATGCCGACGAGCTCGGAGTTTCGGATGCCGCACCCGTAGAGGAGTTCGAAGATCATGCGGTCGCGCTCGGGCCAGGCGGCGGCCTCGCCCTTGTGGTGCGGGGCGGGTTCGATCGAGTTCAACAGGCCGTTCACCTCTTCCATGCTGGGCACGCGGGGCAGATGCCTGGGCAGCCTGGGCGTGCTGACGAGGATGGCGGGATTCTGCGCGATGCGGTGCTCCGTGGCGAGCCAGCGAAACCAGGAGCGAATGGCGGCCAGCGCGCGCGCGGCGGAGACCTTGGCCAGGCGGCGCTGGTAGAGGTGCCCGAGATACGCGCGGATGTGGAGATGCTCGATAGCGGCGGTGGAGGTGTGCGGCCCCAGGGTCTCGGCCAGGTAGGCGATGAAGCTGAGGAGTTCGCGCCGGTAGGCACGGAGCGTATGGGCCGAGGCGTTGCGTTCCACCTCCAAGACGCGGAGGAAGTCCTGGACCTCGCGCTCGAGGCCGGAGCCGGCGGGGGTCATGACAGGGCCGCCTCTTCGTGGGCCGAGGGGGTGCGGGGCTCTGCGGAGGAGGCTGCGCTGCGGGCGCCGCGCGGGTGATGCATCCGGTGGACGCGCTTGAGGTGCTCCATGGCGACGTGGGTGTAGACCTGCGTGGTGGCGATGTCGGCGTGACCCAGCAGGGTCTGGACGCTGCGGAGGTCGGCGCCGTGCTCCACCATGTGGGTGGCGCAGCTGTGGCGCAGCATGTGCGGGCTGGCGTGGGGACCCGTGCCGTCTGGCCCGGCGGCGTTGCGGCGGACCATCTCCCAGACCAGCTGGCGGGTAAGGGGACGTCCGCGGGCGGAGAGGAAGAGCGTACGTTGAATCCCGGGGCGGATGAGGCGGGGACGAGCGCCACGAAGGTAGGCATCGAGGGCCTCTACGGCGCGGCGTCCGAGGGGCACGATGCGCTCCTTGTCCCCCTTGCCGCGCACCTGGGCGCGCGCCTGGTCGAGGTGGAGATCTTCCTCGCGAAGAGCGACGATCTCGCCGACGCGGAGGCCACCGGCATAGAGGAGCTCGAGGATGGCGTGGTCCCGCAGGGCGAGCGCGGGTGCGACGACGGAGGCCGTGGCAGCGGGTGCGCCCCGGGCGGCGGCGGCGCTGCGGTCCAGGATGTCCGCGACCTCGGACTCGGCCAGGGATTTCGGGAGGATCTTCCAGGTGGCGGCGGTCTCGATGGCGACGGTGGGATCGTGGGCGATCCTGCGGTCGAGCAGGAGCCAGCGGTAGAAGCCACGGAGACAACTGAGCTTTCGGGCTACGCTGCGGCCGTCGACGTGGTGGGCGCGGAGCTGCTCGATGAAGGCGCGCACGTCATCTTCGGAGGCGTTCAGGAAGAGGGCGCTGCGGCGTTCGATGTGCTCGGCGAACTGCTGGAGGTCGCGGGTATACGCCTCGACTGTGGCGGGGCGCACGCCTTTTTCGACGCGGAGATAGCCGACGTACTCGCGCAACAGGCCCGTGTTACCGGCCTGCCCGGGATGCGCGGGCGCGGGCGGTACGGACGAGCCGGTGCTGTGCGGGAGCCCCATAGAGACGATTATCCGGCTGGAGCCGGGGTGGGGTGAGCGGCGGTTGGAGTCTGTACCGAGTTTGGTAGCACCACGGAGATCACTTGCCAGATGCTCGGGGGGAGCGCACAGGCACGCGAATGCGCCGGCGAAGAGAAAGTGATATGTCGATACAGCCTGGCTGCAGGCCATGCGAGTTCTGGCGGATCGTCCTGCCCGGTAAGGGGGTGGTACGGCTATTACCGCAAGCAGGTGATCGACGGTTGGCACCAATGGCACCAAGTCTCTTGTTCCTTGGTGCCGTGCGCTAAGTTACTGAAAATATGGTGGGCACAGCAGGATTCGAACCTACGACTTCCACCGTGTGAAGGTGGGGTCAAACCGGACGGCTGCACATTCTAAAGGGGTTATTAGCCGGTATAGTCGGTAAAAACCGGCATTCCGGGCTATGTTTGGCATCAATTTGGCATCAACTGCTAACCAGTGGGCGAGGGCCGACCGTGGGGGTCGGCCCTACCTTCCCCCTACTTCGCTCTGAGTTCTACGGTCATGCTGAAATAATCCTTCAGGAGGGCCGGAAGGTTTATAGTGAAGGCAGGAGGTGAGGCCGATGGAAGCCATTATGGAGCACTTAACGACCACTGAAGCAGCCGTGGCGGCAGGCGTGTCGCTACCGCAGGTCAACCGCGTCATTGACGAAAAGATATTGCCCGACGACTGGTACAGCACGTCGCCTACCCGAACTGTCCGGAGAGATGCCTGTCTACTGATCTCGTTCTACTTTGAGACCGCCGACTGGTTGACGGCGAGCGCCCGCCTCCAAACGATCCGAAACGCGGTGGCCCACGGCCACACCTGGGAGCAATGGAAAAACTACGCCGTAGACGATCACTTTCTGACGGTTCGCTTTGCCGATCTCTGGAAGAGCGTGGACGGTCGGCTGAGGAAGTTGATTGTCGCGGAGAAGATGGTGGTGGAAGACCCGGAGATCATGGGCGGAACTCCGGTCATTCGGGGCACTCGGATTCCAGTCCATATCGTAGCTGCGCTCTTTGACGCGGGAACTCCGATGGAACGTATCCTGAAGTCCTATCCCAGCTTGACCGGATTGCAGGTCGAACTCGCGTCCATCTACGCCAAGGCCGTGCCCCAGCGGGGCCGGCCAAAGCGCAGGGAGTATCCGGCTGGAACCAAGGTTTTGAGCGTCAAGCGGGGCAATCTCAAGGCCCGCGTTGCAGGGTGAATGGTTCCCAAGTTCCTGATCGACGAATGTCTCAGTCCCGACCTCGCTGCCCTGGCCCGCGAACGCGGCTTCTTCGAGAGTTCGCACGTAACATGGCTGGGCAAAGCCGGATGGAAGGATTGGGAATTGAAGCAATTCATCCTGGAGCAGGACTGGACCTTCGTCACCCGAAATAGCACGGACTTTCGAGGCCCCTCCGATCAGCCGGGTTCCAAAGGCCAGTATGCGGACGTTCCTATTCACGCCGGCCTGGTTTGCATCAACGGGCCGGACTCAATGTCCGCGGAAGACGAGACGGAACTCTTCGGTATCGTCCTGGACGAACTCGGTCCGAATGAGATGGTCAATCAGGCGATTGAGATCACCCTCTCGGACGCAGACAGCGGCTTTGAACTTGTGCGCTATGCCCTGCCCCAAGTCTGACGGAGACGTGCCCGATTTGTAACCTTTTTCAACATCCCGTGGACGGGCATGGTTCAAAAAGAACGCATCTCAATGACCGGCCTAGAAATTCAGTTCTGGTCCGGGAAGAAGTATTGAATCGGCTTCCCATACAGCTTCGCAAGTTGGATCAAGTCGATGACGTCGATACTGCGTTCCCCGGTTTCACACTTCGAGAGAAAAGAGTGCGCCATCCCCAGCGATTCCGAGACCTGCCGCTGAGTCATTCCAGATTCCTCCCGAGCTTCGATCAACAAACCGACGAGGGCGTCATAGGTCTTCTGATACGGAACCGTCCTCG
>JALYIA010000047.1 GCA_030776065.1 Acidobacteriota bacterium | reverse complement strand
GCACCCGGCACCCGGCACCCGCACCCGGCACCCGGCACCCGGCACGCGGCTTGGGCGTTCCCCGCGGGTGCAGAGGCGGCTAGTTTCCGCCGGCGATGGAGGGGATGATGGTGAGCTCGTCGGAGTCCGAGGCGGGGGTGGCTTCCTTCGCGGGGAGGTAGCGGATGTCTTCGTCGTTGAAGTAGAGGTTGACGAAGGAGCGGAGCTTGCCGTCGGGGGTGTAGAGGTTGGCCTTGAGGCTGGGGTAGGCGGAGGTGAGGTTTTCGAGGGCGGAGGCGATGGTGGCTCCGGGGATGTCGACGGTCTCTTCCCCGGCGGTGTAGGTGCGCAGGGGAGTGGGGATGTGGATCTTCATGGAGCTCCTTTTTGTTGATGATACGACGGGGGAGGCGGGTCGTTCGCTTTCGCTCGGGTCAGGATGGCGATGAGAAGCGGGGGTTGGGAAAGCAGGTCGCTGCCGCTTCGCGTCGCTCAGGGTCAGGATGGCAACTGTCGGGTGAGGGTGTCAGGTTTCGGACAGGGTGATCTCGATGGGTTCGTCGGCGAAGTGTTTGTCTTCTTCGGTGGCGCCGGTGAGGCGGAAGGAGTTGGTGATGGCGGCCTTGCCGGTGGTCTTGTCGCCGCGGACCTCGGTGATGACGTAGGAGCAGCCGAACCAGTGGGCCTCGGCGAAGTCGGTGGAGGACCAGTGTGCGGGGTGGTCGGGGTGGGAGTGGTAGAAGCCGACGATGTCGAGGGAGAGGGTGCGGGCGTGGCGCTGGATCTTGACGAGCTCGATCGGGGCGATGTTGTAGCGGTTGTGGGCGGAGTCGGTGCGGGTGTTGCCGGCGCGGACGGTGGTGTGGACCTGGTTGCCGGAGGGTGTGGACTTGCCGAGGAGGACGCCGCAGCACTCGTGCGGGTAGGTCTCTTCGCCGTGGGCGCGGATGGTGTTGTAGTCGGAGAGGGTGAGGGTGAGCATGGGCGTGGGGACGTCAGAGCCGCGTGGAAGTGGGTGGTGGGTCATGAGGGAAGTTTCTTCGGGAAGGGCAGCGGGTAAAGGAACGCAGATTCCCTTCGGGAATGACAAAGGGATGGGGGACGGCAAAGGGACGCGGGGACGGCAAAGGGGCGGGGGTGATAGAGAGACGATACACGTCAGGCTTCGGTCCAGAAGCGTTCGGAGAGGTATTTGTCTGCGGAGTCGCAGAGGATGGTGACGATGACGGCTTCGCGGCCGGCGCGGTGCTCTTCTTCGGCGATCTGGAGGGAGGTGGCGACGGCGCCGGCGGCGGAGACACCGACGAGCAGGCCGTGGTGGCGGCCGAGTTCGCGGGCGGTGGCGTAGGCGCGCTCGGTCTCCATGAAGATGGAGGCGTCGGCCAGGCCGGGGTCGTAGATGGGGGGGACGATGGCGGTGGCCATGTGCTTGAGGCCTTCGAAGCCGTTGAAGGGGGAGTCGGGCTGCATGGAGATGCAGCGGATGCGGGGGTTGAGCTCGTGCAGGCGGCGTGTGGTTCCCATGAAGGTGCCGGAGGTTCCGAGGCCGGCGACGAAGTGGGTGACCTGGCCTTCGGTCTGCTCCCAGATCTCGTTTGCGGTGGTGCGGTAGTGGGCGAGCCAGTTCTGGTCGTTGCCGTACTGGTCGGCGTAGAAGAAGCGGTCGGGCTCGGCCTGGACGAGGGAGCGGACCTTGCGGATGGCGCCGTCCGAGCCATCGGCGGGATTGGTCCAGATGACGGTTGCGCCGTAGGCGGCGAGGATGTTCTTGCGCTCGGGGGAGACGTTGGAGGGCACGCAGAGGGTGACGGGGAAGCCGAGGGCGGAGCCGAGCATGGCGTAGGCGATGCCGGTGTTGCCGGAGGTGGCGTCGATGAGGCTTCGGCCGGAGGGCTTGTTGAATTCGAGGAGGCCACGGCGCTCGGCGTCGGTGACGATGGATGCGGCTGCGCGGTCTTTGACGGAGCCACCGGGGTTGACCCACTCGGCTTTGCCGAGGATCTGGATGCCGGGGAGGAGGCGCGTGAGGCCGCTGAGCCGCAGCAGCGGGGTGTTGCCGATGCGTTCGAGGGTGGTTGCGCCCAGGGTGCGGGCTGTGGCAATCATTGGAGGAAGGGTCCTTATCTGTTGAAGGCCGCCCGAGACTATGCGACAGTGGAATGAAGCTTCAATCTTACCGAACCTATGGCTAAAAAGTTCACACCGCGGACGTTTGAGGAGGCGCTCTCCACGCTTGCGGGGCAGCAGTTTGATGTTTCGTCGGCGCGGGACGGTTCAGGCTCTACGCCGGTGGGGGGGGCGGGGCGTGCGGTGAAGGCGTTCCAGGTGCGGAAGTACGGGTGCGCGGCGGAGATTGCGGCGGCGCCGGATGGGACGACGCTGGTGCTGGCTCGTCCGGGGTGGCTGCTGGCGGGGCAGATTGCGCGGCTGGTGGATCGCGGGTACCAGAAGTTTCTGAAGACGTCGAAGCTGGAGGTTCCGGCGACGGCGGATCATCTGCGTGCGCTGCATGAGTTCAGCGAAGAGCTGAAGGAGGCCGCGGGTGGGACGAGCCTGTACAACGAGAGTCTGGGCACGACGAGTGACCGGTACGTCTACGACCGCGTCAAAGGGAGAGAGTAGCCGCGGGAGAGAGCCGCGGTGGGAGAGAGCCGCGGCGGAACAGACAGATCGGCTCAGGCTGGACTCGACGCTGGAGTGACGAAAGGGGTCTCACCGGATGACGCTTGACCGCACCCGACCTGCCTGGCTGCTGTACCGCGCTGCTGTTCCGGCGCTGGTGTTTGTGAGTTCGCTGGCGGTTGCGCCGGGCGGGGTGGCGCGGGCGGCCGCTGGAGGGGGTGGGGTGGCGGATGGGATGGCCGACGGCCCGGCGGACTGGCCGGCGTTTGTGGCGCAGCCTTCGAATCCCGCGCCGCCGTTTCCGCTGGAGCTGCTGACGCAGTTTAGCGCCAAGGGGCAGCTTCCTGCGGTGCCGATGCCGCAGGATCGCGCGGTGGACTCGTACCGCATCTACAGTGTGCTGATGCCGGTGGGTGAGCTGGCGCGGCCGGGGTGGTCGAGGGTGCTGTGGCTGCTGTCGGACACGACGGTGTCGCTGGTGGCGCCGGACAGGCCGTGCATGGGGCAGGACGAGAGCGGGCCGACGATGAATCCGCATGAGGCGGTGGAGGCTCCGGCGGACCGGCGGCAGGATCTTTCGGAGATGCTGGAGGACTTCGACCGGCGGTGCCACGAGCGGCTGCAGCTTACGCCGGAGGCGTTCACGCTGGTGGTGCCGCTGCGTCTGCTGAGCGCGGCGGAGCAGGATGAGTTTGTGCGGACGCGGTTCGATCCGTACGCGGGGGCGGAGGGGGACGCGCTGACGGCGAAGTACCGTGGCGCGCCGGGGATCTCGCGCTTCAGCGAGGTGTACTTCAACTCGCACCACACGGTGGCGATGGTGTATGCGAGCGGCTGGTGCGGCGGGGTGTGCGCGCAGAGCTACTGGGAGGTGCTGGCGCTGCAGGACGGGTCGTGGAAGCGGCTGGGGTGGAGGACGGCTTCGCGGATGAACTAGCGGGGCTTCCGCCCACGCACTCGTTCGCTCGGTGGGGCGGAACTCGGGCGCGGGGGTTGGGGGGAGAGCAGAGCGGGCGCGGCGGGTTGCGGGTGAGGTTGCGCGGGTCGGGGTTCAGGGGCCGGACCAGCGCGGTGTGCGGCGTTCAAGGAAGGCCTGGGTTCCTTCGGCCTTGTCGGGGGTGGCGCAGAGACGGCCGAAGATCTCGGCCTCGAGGGCGAGGGCGTCTTCGAGGGGGAGGTCTGCGCCGCGGGTGACGGCCTCGATGGCGGCGGCGACGGCCAGGGGCGGCATGGCGGCGAGGGTGTGGGCGAGCTGGAGGGCGCGGGCGAGGAGCGGGGTGGCGTGGGGTCCTGCGGGGGTTGGGTCGGCGCTGGGGGTCTCGGCGCCGGGGGTGGGGACGAGCTCGTCGATGAGGCCGAGGCGGAGGGCTTCGGGTGCTGCGATCCTCTCCCCGGTGAGGATGATGCGGAGGGCTGCGCTCTGTCCGATGAGGCGGGGAAGGCGCTGGGTTCCGCCGAATCCGGGGATGACGCCGAGGTTGATCTCGGGCTGACCGAGGCGGGCGTGCTCGGCCGCGAGGCGGAGGGTGCAGGCGAGGGCGAGCTCCAATCCGCCGCCGAGCGCGAAGCCGTTGATGGCGGCGAGGACGGGCTTGCCGAGGGTCTCGATGCGGCGGAAGACGCGCTGGGCACGGCGGGCGATCTGCTCGCCTTCGGCGGCGTCCGCGGCGGCGAGCTCGGCGATATCGGCGCCCGCGGCGAAGGCTTTGCTGCCGGCGCCGGTGAGGACGATGGCGCGGACCGAGGGGAGGCCGGCGAGGGCGGCGAAGGCGTGGTCGAGCTCGCGGACCATGGAGGCGTTGAGCGCGTTGAGGACGGCGGGGCGGTTGAGGG
>JALYIA010000046.1 GCA_030776065.1 Acidobacteriota bacterium | reverse complement strand
GATGTTGAAGGTGCCGGAGAGGTCGGCCCCGGTGCCGCAGGTATCCACCAGAAGGCGGCGCTCGAAGTCATGGAGCGGAATCGCGGTGGCCGCGTCGCGCAGCGCGTCCACAAAGCCGGCGAGCTCGGCGGGGCTCTCGGGCCGTGTGGCGAGCCCTCCAAGCAGCGCGGCGAGCTGGAGGTCGGGCAGATCGCCCGCCAGGATGCCCCCCATCAGCAGGTGCGCCTGCTCTCGTCGAAGCGGAGTTCGACCCTCCAGAACCTGGCGGTAGATGCTTTGGATGGACACTCCCCCAAGGCTAGCACCTGGAGCGACTTGCGTCTGACCACCCGCCGGCCTGGCCGTGGACCCGGCCGGTGGAAAATATTTGCCACCCGTGGTCTAAACAGTTTCCACCGTTCGCCGGCCGGGAGGGTGCAGAGGGGGCCTCTCTGTGCCGATGCGAAACAGTTTCGGGGGTCTCGGCGAGATCAAGGTGCCCGATCGGCGTTTGGCCCTTCTCTTGCTTGTAGTCACAGCATCGAGTTCAAGAAATTCTCTGGAGCCTTACATATGCGTATCAAGACTGTTGCACTTGCCTTGGCTGTTGCCGTCACCGCCCTCACCGTTTCTGCTGTGCCGGCGCTTGCCGACACACTTACCTTGACCGGTGTGGGCGGCGCAAATTCCGACGGCGTGTACGTGTACCCGTACATCTTCACGGTCGTGCAGGGCGGCAAGACGACCACCAACGTCAGCCTCTCCTGCCTGAACTTCGACCGCGAGATCTCCTTCGGCGAGACCTGGGCGGTGAAGGAGTATGCGATCCCGACGGGTACCGGCACGCTCGACGGCGAGACGTATGCGAACTACCGCGCGGACGCCTGGCTCTACACCCAGTACAGCAACTCCGCCTACACCGCGACCGAGGTCCAGTTTGCGATCTGGGACATCATGGATCCCACCGGCGTAGCCGGCAAGCAGGGCTTCGACACCAAGGCGCAGAACCTCGCGGCGACCGCGAAGACTATGGCGACCACGCTGCCGTCGAGCTTCTTCGCCAACGAAGTTCTGTACATCCCGGACACCTCCAACAGCTCCGGCTGGGGAAGCAACGGCGAGCCGCAGATCTTTATCGGCAGCATAGCGCCGACGCCCGAGCCCTCGAGCCTCCTGCTCTTCGGCACCGGGCTGTTCGCCACCGTAGGGGTTCTGCAGCGTAGGAACCTGGTGGCGGCGCGCGCCGTTCCCCCAACCAGGTAGCCTGATCGAACCCACGCGCGTCCGCGCAGAGGCAGACCAGAGGCAGACCAGAAGCAGCAAGAGCCGGCGGAGTCTTCGCCGGCTTTCTGCTGCGTGCGACCCAAGGCGAGAGGGCATTCCCCCGGTTGGGTCGTCCCCGGGCCGGCAGCTCATGGCTCCCGCGGATTGTCGTTGACATCGGCGGCCCGCTGGAGCACTCTTTTCACGACCACACGCCCGCCCGTGGCTGAACGTGCACTCCCCAATCCGAATCTGAAAAGGACCCTCCCCAGTGATCAAGAAAACGCTCTGTCTCGCAGCAGCATTCGTGTGTCTACCGACAGCCGGGTTTCCGCAGAAGCCGGCTGAAAAACCGGCCTCCACACCGTGGATGTCGCAGCCCGAGTCCTCCGCCGAAGATCTGAACGACCTGAACGAGCCGCCTCGGCTCGGCATCCACTGGGCGCGCGGCTTCGAGCCTTCGTACCGCGTCCGTGAGGCCACCAAGCAGAGCCGAAGCAGCGGAGCCCTGATGACCAATCACGGCGGCAAGATCATGCCGTACGCCGTCACGGAGGCGATCTTCTGGGGCACAAGCTGGGGCACCTACACGGGAGACAAAATCACCGGCATGGACTCCTGGTACCAGGGATTCAACAGCTCGAACTACGCCGCCACATCGGATGAGTACACGGGCACAAACGGACAGGTGACGTCCGCCTCAACCTATCTCGGCCACGCCATCGATACGTCCGCCTCAACCGGTGGCGGGAGCACCTCTGCTATCCTCGCCGAGGTCTGCAAAGTCATCAAGAATCCGGACACCAGCGGCAACGGATACTACGCGGTGTACAGCGATACGCCGCGCGGAAGCGCCGGATACTGTGCCTGGCACAGCGCAGGAAGCTGCAGCGGCGTTCCAATCCAGTTTGCCTATTTCTTCAAGCTGGACGGCGACTCGGGCTGCGATCCCGGCGACAGCTCCGGGCTGCACTCGCAGGGGCTGGCCGCGATCTCAAACGTCAGCGGGCATGAGCTCTCCGAAGCCCGCACCGATCCCGCGAACCCAGGCGCATGGTACGACTCCTCCGGCAACGAGAATGGCGACAAGTGCGCCTGGACGTTCAACGTTCCTCTGGTCACCTTCAGCAACGGAACCCAGTGGAAGATTCAGGGCGAGTGGTCCAACAAGGCATACAGCGCGGGTACGGGATACGCCAACAACTCCGGCCAGAAGGGCTGCATCGCCGGTCAGTAGGCGGACACGGCGCAACGAACACAGCGAACGCCACCGGGTCCCTGGATGGGACCCGGTGGCCGTTTGCGTCTCGACTCGCGTGGGGATCGGCCGCGGCGCGGTGCGTGCTGCGGCCTTGCTGTGGGCTGTGGGCAGGCGGTTGCGCGTGGGCCTGTCCGGTATTCGCTCGCATTAATAGATCTTTGTTTGCTCCCTGTTTCGGGCGTCCGCTAGTATGGCGATGCGTGCAGTCCTGTGCCGCCAAACCAGGCACTCCAGCCGAGAGCGACCCATTCATGAAGATTCACGAGTATCAGGCGAAAGAGATTCTGCGGAAGTACAGCGTGCCGGTTCCGAGCGGCGAGATGGTTCAGACC
>JALYIA010000045.1 GCA_030776065.1 Acidobacteriota bacterium | reverse complement strand
GATGAGGATGGGGTATCCGGCGTAGGTGTAGACGATGACGGTAAGCGCGATCCAGAAGGCGAGTTGGGCGAGGAGGATCACGTGGGGGAAGGGCGCCTGGTGGTGTGGGTGGTTTACTGGGCTCCGCGGCGGCGGATGATGGTCTTGATGGTCTCGAACATGATGAGGAGGTCGAGGCCGAGGGACATGTGCTTGATGTAGTAGAGGTCGTATTCGAGCTTCTGGCGGGTCTCTTCGAGGGTGGCTCCGTAGCCGTAGCGTACCTGGGCCCAGCCTGTGAGGCCGGGGCGGATGAGGTTGCGGAGGTAGTAGAAGGGGAGCTCCTCGTTGAGCCAGGCGGTGAACTCGGGGCGCTCGGGGCGGGGTCCGACGAATCCCATGTCTCCGCGGAGGACGTTCCAGAGCTGGGGGATCTCGTCGATGCGGGTCTTGCGCATGAAGCCGCCGACTTTGGTGACGCGGGGGTCGTTTTTGGTGGCCCACTTGGCTCCGCCCTTTTCGGCGTCGGTGACCATGGTGCGGAACTTGATGACCTGGAAGTTTCGTCCTCCCATGCCGACGCGGGTCTGGCGGAAGAAGATGGGTCCTTTGGAGGAGAGGCGGACGGCGAGGACGACGAAGGGGAAGAAGGGGGCGAAGAGGAGGAGGAGGAGTGCGGCGGCTGCGATGGAGAGGAGCTGGCGGAGGAACTGCTGGAAGACTCCCATGCGGAAGCCTTCGCTGTAGAGGAAGGAGGAGGGGCGCAGGCCGTCGAGCTGGATCTTGCCGTAGAGGCGTTCGCTGAGGGTCTGGACCTCTTCGATGGCGATGCCCTGGAAGCGGAGGGAGAGGAGCTCCTGGACGGGGAGCTCACCGCGCCGTCCTTCCATGGCGACGACGATGCGGTGGACGGGGGGCTGGGCCTGGGCGATGCGTTCGAGGTCTGCGATCCAGACGCTTTTGCGGAGTGCGGGTTCGAGCTGGACGTCCTTCCAGTCGATGACCTCCATGCCGAGGTCGGGGCGTGCGCGGATGGTGTCGACGATGGTTCGGGCGTAGTCTCCCGCTCCGAGGACGTAGACGCGTTCGCGGAAGTACTTCTGTGCGATGAGCCACTCATAGGCGCTGCGCAGGAAGATGAGGGCCGGGGTGAGGAGGGCGAATCCGGCGACGTAGACGTAGGGTCCGATGGTGACGTCGGGGTCGAACCAGATGAAGGCGGAGAGGAGGAAGCAGTCGAAGCCGAGGACGAGGAGGATGCGGAAGTAGATCTGAAGCCGTACGGAGACGATCTGGGGTTCGTAGAGGTCGAAGTAGTAGGAGAGGATGAGGCTCATCAGGGTGATGAGTGCGATTTTGATGAATCCGTGCTCGATGGCGAGGGCGATGTAGGCGTTGGGGTTGCCCATGGTGAGCCAGGTGGCTCCGATGAAGCAGCCGCTGACGATCGCGGCCTCGCAGAGGAGGAGGACGACGGTTCGGGTGGGGTAATAGACGTTCAGGAACCGGATCATTGCGCGACGGAACCTGCCGGTTCTTCGAACGTGTCCTTGGGGGCGTAGTAGGCGTCGTATCCGTCGTAGCCGTAGTATCCGCCTGCGACGGAGTGGTCGGCGACCGCGTTGAGGACGAAGCCGAGGACCTTGGAGGCTTTGAGCTCGCCGAGGGCGCGCTGTGCGGTCTCGTAGCGGGTGACGGATCCACGTGCGACGAGCAGGGCGGCGTCGCATCCTCGGGCCAGGTTGACGGCGTCGGCGACGAGGTTGACGGGGGAGGAGTCGACGACGATCCAGTCGAAGAAGGGCGCGACGGACTCGATGAGGCGATCGAACTTGTGGTTTCCGGAGAGGTCTGCCGCCTTGCTGTGGTCGAATCCTCCGGGGATGAAGGTGAGGGAGGCGAGTCCGGTGTGGAGGGGGTGGTCGGGGTCGTCGGGGCTGGGGCGTTGCATGACCTCGCTAAGGGTGGACTTGCCGGCGAGGTACTCGGTGAGTCCGGGGCCCTGGGTGGTGCCGAGGAGTTTGTGGAGGGTGGAGCGGCGCATGTCTCCGTCGATGAGCAGGACGCGTGCGGCCTTGTGCCGCGCGAAGGCGATGGCGAGGTTTGCGGCGACGAAGCTCTTGCCTTCCTGGGGGAGGCCGGAGGAGACGAGGATGGACTTGAGGCTGTTGAGGTCGCGGAACTCGTGCATGCGGGAGCGGAGGCTGCGGAACTGCTCGACGGCGCTGCCGCGTTCTTCGAGTGCGGGGAGCTGGTCGATGGAGGGGGCCCAGCTATAGGACTTGACGCCGGTGAGGTCGAGCGCAGGGGGATCGACGGGGGCGGCTGCGATGGAGTCGATCTGCTGGGCCGGGATGGCGATGGGCTCGGGCGCGGGGAGGGGCGGGGTGTGGAGTTCCGGGAGCAGGACGCGCGGTGGGTCGGGCTGGGCGACGAGGGTGGGGTAGGGGTCGAGGACGGCCTGCGCGGCGGCGAACTCCTGCGGGGGAGCTGGTGGGGCGGGGCTCTGTGCGCGGTCGATCTCGGCCTGGCGAAGTGCTTCGTAGATCTTGCTCATCGATCATCTCTCCCGAGGTGCTTCTCGAGCGGAAGCGCGGTGTGGGTGTGGGGAAAGCCGGTGTGGGTGGCGGAGACCATGAAGGGCTGGGTGTCGAGGTCGAGGTCCCGGGCGACGGCCTGGACGAGCTGCGCGGGGATGAGGCGGACCTGCTCGACGTAGGCGAGGATGAGGGCGTGTTCGCAGATGAGGTTGATGATACGCGGGATGCCTCTGCTGGCGCGATGGATGACCTGGATGGCCTCGTCGGCGAAGATGCGGTCGGAGGTGCCGGCGATGAGGAGGCGCTGTGCGATGTAGGCGGCGGTCTGCTCGGCGGTGATGGCGTGGGTGCGGGCCCAGAGGGCGATGCGCTGGCGGAGCTGGCGGACTTCGGGGGCGCGGAGTTTTTCTTCGAGCTCGGGCTGTCCGGAGAGGACGATCTGGAGGAGCTTCTCGGAGGAGGTTTCGAGGTTGGTGAGGAGGCGAATCTCTTCGAGGAGGTCGAGGGAGAGGTTCTGTGCCTCGTCGACGATGATGACGCAGGTTTCGCCGCTGCGGAAGCGTTCGATGAGCCAGCGGTTGAGTTGGATGAGCATGCCGGATTTGGTTCGGCTGTGGACGGGGAGGCCGAAGTCGGCGAGGATGAACTCGAGGAAGTCGAGGACGTCGAGCCTGGGGTTGAAGATGAAGGAGCTGTAGACGCGGCTCTGGTCCATGGAGGCGAGGGCGCGGCGCAGCAGGGTGGTCTTTCCGGTTCCGACTTCGCCGGTGAGGACGATGAACCCCTTGCGCGCGGAGATGCCGTACTCGAGGGTGGCGAGGGCCTCCCTGGTGTGCGGCATCATGTACATGAAGCGCGGGTCGGGGCTGCCGGCGAAGGGGTTGCTCTGGAGGTTGAAGAAGCTTTTATACATATCAGACGTTCGCGTCGATCAGGAGCTCTTTGCGCTGCTTCGGTTTGAGGATACGTTTGAGCCGGTCGAAGCGGCTTGGCTTGACGTGGGCGACGTCTCCGGACCATGCGATGACGGCCAGGGTGGGGAGCTGGGTGAAGGCCCAGATATCGCGTTCATTGCGCAGGGCGGTGTTCTTGTATTCGAGCAGGGCGGTGATCATGAGGCCGATGGCGAGGCCGCCGACGATGCCTCCGATGACGAAGATGGACTTCTTGGGGAAGGACGGGCTGTCCGGCAGGTTGGGTTCGTCCATGATGCGGAACTGCTCGCCCTGCTGGCGTTTTTCGAGGTCGGTAGCGGTCTTTGCCTGGCCGATCTGCTTGAGCAGGAGCTGGTACTGTTCGTTGGCCTGCTCGTAGTCGCGGGTGAGTTCCTTGTACTGTTCGGCGACCTGGGGGCTGGATTCGACGCGTGCGCGGTAGGCTCCGACCTGGGCGTCGAGCTGGGCTCGTTGTCTCTGCTGGGAGGCGATGGCGACGTCGATGCCCCTGAGGCGTGCGCGGAGCTCCTGCGCGGCTGGGGAGTCGAGGCGTCCGGGGGCGGGTGTGGCGGTGGCGGATGAGGGGGTGGCCTCGTCCCTGGCGATCTGCTTCTGGAGCTCTTCGATGCGGCGATGGACGGCTTTGACGTCGGGGTTTTCCGCGGTGTAGTGGGTGGTGAGCTCGGTCTCCTGGGCGATGAGGGTCTGGAGCTCGGTGTCGTGGGCCTGGGTGGCGCGTGAGGCGACGAGCGAGGGCGTGGTGGACTGGGTCTGCTGGGCGAGGAGGTTTTCGAGCACGGCCTTGTTTTGCTGGAGGGCCTCGAGCTGCTGATTGGAGGCGGTGAGCTGGGAGTTCAGGGTGGCGAGGACGTTGACGTTGGTGGTCTCGTCGCCGGGCAGCTTGCCGAAGTACTGGCGTTGAAAGGCGGCGATCTTGGCGTCCTGCTCGTCGAGTTTGCGTTTGGAGTCCGCGAGCTGGCTGTTGAGGAAGTCGGTGGTCTCGCCGACGGCGGCGGCTCGGTTGAGGAGGCTCTGCTTGACGAAGAGGCTGGTGATCTCGCCGCAGACGCTTTGCGCGGTGTGGGCGTCGCTGGCGCGGAAGGAGATGATGAAGCCGGGCAGGCCGTTGGACTGGGCGATGTCGGAGTGGATGGCTTTGACGACGATGGCGGCGCGGGTGGCGTCGACCTTCTCATCCATGGTCATCTTCTTGGTGGCGTAGAGGCTGTACTTGTCGATGATGGGCTGGAGGCTGGTGCGGGAGAGGATCTGCTGCTGCATGGCGGCGATGCGGCTGTCGAGGTCCTGGTTGACGACGGGGCGGACGTACTCGGTGGGAACCTGCTGGCGATCGATGAGGACCAGGGTCTGGGAGACGTACTGGGGATCGATGGCGAAGGTGATGGCGTAGGCGATGAGTGGCGCGAGCAGGGTGGGGATGAGCAGGAGCGGCCAGCGGCGCCGGAGGATGGCGACGTAGTCTTCCACATTGAGGGTACGATGACCGAGCATGATGCTCCCTTCGTTAATGGTTGCCGAAGTGGTGTGCCGGCGGCGCGTAGGTGATGCCGAAGCCGATGACGTGAAACGAGCCGTTGAAGACGTTGAAGAGGCCCGCGGTTCCCGTATCGCCCTGTTTCTCCAGAGTATAGCTAACGAAGGCGGAGAAGCTGCGGGCGAGGGCGCGGGAGGCCTGAGCGGAGAAGACGAAGGTCTGGGGGGCGAGGGACTGCGTGCCTCCCAGGCCGAGGGTGACGCTGTGGGTGTAGGCGGCGTTGGCGGAGACGGCATAGACGCGGGCGACGGTGCGGGATGCGCTGAAGCGGACGCTGTCTGCCTTGGTGCCTCCGGTGAGGCCGTATCCGGCGTTGGCTCCCCGGTAGTAGCCGAGGTTGTAGGTGGTGAGCCGGGAGAGGTAGGAGGCGTTGAAGGAGATGAAGGCGTTGAGCGAGGTGGAGGCGGGGGTGGAGGCGGTGACGGTAGCCGAGGCCTGGGTGGCCGGGGCGGAGATCCACTGGGGGCCGGCCTGGAGGTCGAGGGTGAGGAGCTTCGAGACGCGGCGGTTGTATCCTGCGCTGACGGTGTGGGTGACGAAGCCCGGCAGGCCACCGAGGTAGGTATAGCTGCTGTAGGCGTAGTTTCCGCTGACGGTGTTGCGTGCGTCGATCTGGTGGGAGAGGCCTCCGCTTCCGGTGTAGGTATTGCTGTCGTACTGCTGACCGGCGGGGGCGGAGAGGAAGCGGAGCATGGTGTAGGCTCCGGCGCCCTGGAGGGAGGTTCTGGCGGTGATCTGGCGGCTGAGATTGAGCGAGGCGGCGTTGCTGATGCGGGTGGCGTACTGGCTGAGGATGCCGAGGCCGGGATCGACCCCGACCTGCACGGTGCCGGCGCCGAGGTCTCCGGTTCCGGCGACACCGGCGAGGCCGACGGAGGGGGTGGCGGGGAGATAGGCGAGGCTGTCGGTGAGCACGGCGTTCCAGTGCTTGCCGTTGACGACCTGGGAGATGGCGAAGTCCGCGTAGTTCGTGGAGGGCTGGCTGGAGGTGCTCCAGAAGCGGCCGCCGGCGAAGACGAGGCTGGTGGGGTACTGGCGGCTGGGGGAGATGAGTCCGAGGTTGCCGTTGAGCCCGGTGGCTGCCTGAAAGCCGGAGCCTGCACCGTAGCCGCTGGTGAGGGTCTCGACCGCGCTGACGGAGTAGGTCATGGAGCCGAGGGCGGAGGGGAGGTGGAAGCCGGTGGAGATGGGGTCCGCGGTCGCGGCGGGTATGGCCTGGCCGTGCGAGCTGGGGACGCCGGCGAGCAGACCGAGCGCGCAGAGGAGCGGGCGGCAGCGGGTGAGGACAGGGCTGCGTGGCGTGGCCGGGCGGGCTGCCCGGAGGATGGCGAGGGGGCGCCGTGCTGTGGGCGGAGTGGAGGTCATGGCACCACGATCGTGTCGCCGGGGACGAGCAGCATGCTGTCTCCGGTCTTGAGCGCCTTGTTGTAGTCGAAGGGGATCTTCTTCTGCTGGCCGGGCTGTCCGCGCAGGATGTAGATGTGTTTTTTGTTGGCGAAGGCGCTGAGGCCTCCGGCGGTGGCGATGGCCTGGAAGACGGTCATGTTGGGGGTCATGGCGAGGGGGCCTACGTGGCCGATCTCCCCGACGAGGTAGATGCGCTTGCTGTTGACGGAGAGGACGCTGACGGTGACGGTGGGATCGCGGATGAGCTTCTGGAGGACGGTGGTGATGTCGCCTGCGAGCTGCATGGGGGTTCGGCCCGCGGCGGGCACGTCGCCGATGTCGGGGATGGAGATCATGCCGTCGGGGCGGACGAGGACGTTTTCAGAGTATGTGGGCTCCTTGTGGACGTTGATCAGAAGCGAGTCGTCGGGACCGATGACGTAGTTGGGGTCGACGGCGACGGGCGTGCTGCCGGGAGGGGCGAGGCGGGAGGATGTGAGGGATGGGGCGGGTGTGGTGTCCGGCGGCGGGGGTGTAGCCGTGAGCACCGGTTTGCCGGCGGTCTGCTGGGCAAGGGCGGGGAGAGACTGGGAGGACATGAGGGCGAGCAGGAGAATCCAAGTGGCGTTCATATACTTTGTCTTTCCTTGACGTGCATAGCCGGTGCCAAATTCAACAGTACACAGGAGATTGGATGTCGCCTGTACGTGGCGTGCGTCCTCTCCCCGCCAAGCAACAGTTCTCTGGTTTGATGCTGCGCGGATCGAGAGCGCTGTACGGGGTGAGGTGCGGGCCTTTCTGTTTGAGGTACGGGTCTTTCTGTTTTAAGGTGCGGTTCTTCTGTTAAGGTGCGGGCCTTTGTGTTTGACCCGGATTCTACACTCCGCTTCTGTGTTCCCGACGACAGAGGAGGGCTCTGGGCTGCGTGTGGGTGGCCGGGGCTTGTGGCTCCGGGTGGATGGGGGAGTGGTCTCCCGGGGGTTTCGGCCCGGACGTTTCCTGACCGAGGCGCGGACGTTTTCCAGGCCGAGGATAGGCCGCGCGGGGGCTGTGGTCGATCCCACTTAAGTGGTTTGGTTGTATGCTCTAAAGTTCGGCGAGCGGGTTTCGCGGGGGAGCCCGGGTGCGGTAATCTATGGGCTGCAGCGCTTGCGGGGCACCGAATTGCGCGAGTATGGCGGGCAGGGTACTATGCGTGAGAGCTTTGTGACTTCCTTCTCCTTCTCCGACGCGGTCTCCCGTCCGTTGCGCCCCCGTGCGATCGCGAGCGCAGAGGCTACGCTCGAGCCGACGAATGCGCCGGTCGAGGCAGGAGACGTGCGGGCCGGAGACGCGCGGGCGGGCGGTGTGCTGGCCGGGCGTTCCGGGTTCTGGGTTCCGGCGTTGATCGTCGGGCTTCTGCTGGTGGTGCTGTACGCCCACATCGCGGTGAAGCTGGTGCGGGACTGGTATGACATCCCGGACTTTTCGCATGGGTTCCTGATCCCATTTTTCGTGGCGTTTCTGGTGTGGGACAAGCGGCGGGAGATCGCGGAGACGCGGTGGCAGCCGAGCTGGGGCGGGGTTCCGCTGGTGGTGCTGGGGCTGTGCGAGCTGCTGATCGGGATCTTCGGCGCGGACCTGTTTTTGCAGCGGACGTCGTTTGTGCTGCTGGTGTCGGGGCTGGTGTGGACGCTGATCGGCCGGCCTATGGTGCGGACGGTGAAGTTTCCGCTGCTTGTGCTTCTGCTGGCGATTCCCCTGCCGACGGTGGTGTTCAACCAGATTACGTTTCCGCTGCAGCTTCTGGCTTCGCGCTTTGCGAGCGAGCTGCTGCCGCTGGCCGGGGTTCCTGTGCTGCGCGAGGGGAATGTGATTCAGCTGCCGGTGATGCAGCTTGAGGTGGCGGAGGCGTGCAGCGGCATCCGGTCGTTGATGAGCCTGTTCACGGTGGCGGTGATCTACGGGTATTTTCTGGAGCGTGGGAGGTGGCGGCGGGTGCTGCTGGCTCTGGCGGCGCTTCCGATCGCGGTGGCGGCGAACGTGGCCCGGATCTTCGGCACGGGGCTGTGTGTGCAGTACTGGGATCCTGCCAAGGCGACGGGGTTCTTTCATGAATTTTCCGGGTGGCTGATGTTTCTGGTGTCGTTGTCGTTGTTGTATGTGGTCCACACGGGGATGCGGCTGGTGGCTCCGGAGGGGGAGGCGAAGCCATGAACTCGGTACGCTTCTGGGCGGTGACGATTCTGATGTGCGGGACGGCGATTCTGCTGCAGGTCCGGGGCGACCGGGATCGGGTTCCTGTGAGCCGGCCTTTGAACGAGCTGCCGCTGCAGGTTGGCGGGCGCACGGCGACGGAGGTACCGCTGGACCAGGAGGTGCTGCAGGTTCTGGGCAAGGGTGTGTTTCTGGATCGGCTGTACAACTCGGCGCGGGGGAGTACGGCGCCTGGGGCGGCGGCTCCGATCAGCCTGTTTATCGGGTACTTTCCGACGCAGCGGACGGGGCAGTCGATCCACTCGCCGCAGAACTGCCTGCCGGGCGCGGGGTGGACGTTTCAGTCGTCCGGGCTTACGGATTTGACGGACTCCTCCGGACGGAGGTACACGGTTGGGGAGTATGTTGTCTCCGACGGCCGGTCGAGCCAGGAGGTTCTGTACTGGTATCGCGTACACGGCCGCAGCGTAGCGAACGATTACAAGGCGAAGCTGTATACGCTTGCGGATTCGATTCGCTACAGCCGTACGGACGCCGCGCTGGTGCGTGTGATTACGCCGATCCTGCCGGGGGAAGACCGGGCCCAGGCGCACGATCGCGCGGTGGGTTTTGCAGAGCAGGTTGTTCCGCTGCTGCCGGCGTATATACCGGAGTAGCAGGGCGAGCGGGATTGGGCCGGTTGGAGAGTGGTCTCTCCCTGGCGGCAGCGAGCAACGACGAGAGGAAGTTGGAACCTTATGAAACAGCGAAATTTTGTGTGTAGCGTCCGAGTGCCGGCGGCAGCGATGGTATCGATGGCGCTTGTGTTGAGCGTGGGGTGCAGCCGGGACCCCAACGTCCGCAAACAGAAGTACCTGCAGAGCGGCAAGCAGTATGAGGACGCCGGCAAGTACAAAGAGGCGACGATCCAGTTCTCGAACGCGCTGAAGGTGGACAAGAACTATGCGGACGCGCATTACGAGCTGGCGAAGACGTATCTGAAGATGGGGAACGCGATGCAGGGCTACTCGCAGCTACGCGCGGCGGTGGAGTTGGCTCCGACGAACCTGGCGGCCCGGATCGACTTGGGCAACGTGTACCTTTCGGCGCGGGCGTGGGACCGTGCGGAGAACGAGGCGAAGACGGTTCTTGCGACGAATCCGAACTATGCGGATGCGTATGCGCTGCTGGCGGGGGTGGCTCAGGGACGCGGCAATACGGCCGCTGCGATCGAGAACATCAACCGTGCGCTCGCGATCGATCCGAACAAGTCGAACTACCACACGGCGTCCGCGCTGCTGAAGGCGGGGACACCGGGCAACGAGGTGGCGGCGGAGGAGGAGCTGCGGAAGGCTGCGTCGCTGGATGCGAAGAGCCCTACACCGCACGTGGTGCTGGCGGGGCTGCTGGAGCGCAAGGGCGATGTGGCGGGCGCGGAACAGCAGTACCTGACGGCGGTGAACATCAAGCCCGAGGATCTGCAGCTGCGCACGGCTTTGGCGGGGCTCTACTTCCGTCAGGGCAACAAGGAGAAGGCGGAGCAGACGCTGCGCGATTTTCTGGATAAGCAGCCGGACAATCAACAGGCGGCGCAGATGCTGAGCGACTACTACGCGCGTACCGGGCAGATGGACCGGGCGACGTCGACGTTTGCGGATCTGAGCTCCAAGCATCCGAAGAGCTTTTCGCTGAAGCTGACATATGCGCGTCTGCTGACGGACAAGAAGGACTTCGCGAAGGCGAACCAGGTGGCGGCTGAGCTGACCAAGAGCGATGGCGGGAATCCTGAGGTTCAGGTGCTGAATGCGGTTCTGCTGCTGAATACGGGCAAGGTGAACGAGGCGCTGGCGCTGCTGCAGAAGGCTACCAAGGACAGCCCGAACAACATCCAGACGCAGCTTCTGCTGGGCCGGGTGGCTGCGGCGAAGGGCGATACGGCGACGGCGGAGACGAGCTACCGTGCGGCGGCGAAGCTGAATCCGGGGAGCCTGGAGGCACAGAGCGGGCTGGCGGACGTGGCGGTTCGGCGCAACGACGGCAGCATGCTGCAGGACATCGGGGACAGGGTGGTGCAGAGCCATCCCGAGGCGGTGCAGGGGTACCTGTGGCGGGGCTCGGCCGAGGGGAGCCGGAAGGAGTATGACAAGGCGGAGGCCGACTACCAGCATGCCTTGAAGGTGAGCCCCAACAACCCGGATGTGTACGTGGAGCTGGGACAGCTTCGCCTGGCTGAGGGGAAGGTTCCCGAGGGGAAGGTGATGCTCGAGAAGGCGCTTGAGATCAATCCGGGCGCGATCCGGGCGCTTGGGCTGCTGGTCGAATACGACATGCAGGCGAAGCAGCCCGCGAAGGCGGCGGCGCGGGTGCAGACGGCTCTGGCGAAGGAGCCCAACAACGGGCTTCTGTATGCCGAGCTGGCGAAGATCGAGCTGGCGACGAGGGACTTCCAGGGCGCGGCGCAGAACGGGCAGAAGGCGATGCAGCTTGCTCCCAACTACGTGGACGCGTACCAGACCTACACGCAGGCGGAGGTGGCGCTGGGCAACATCGATCCGGTGATCGCGACGTGGGAGAGGTGGCTGGCGAGCCATCCGGGGGACAATCACGCCGAGGAGATCCTGGGGACGCTCGAGGAGTCCAAGGGCGACGTGCCGAAGGCGAAGGAGTACTACAAGAAGGCGCTGCAGGTGGATGCGAACGACCCGGTGGCCGCGAACAACCTGGCGTACATCATGGTGGAGAGCGGGGACAACGTGGACGTGGCGCTTTCGCTGGCGCAGACGGCGCGGCGCGGGATGCCGAACTCCGCCCAGACAGCCGACACGCTGGCGTGGACGTACTTCAAGAAGGGCAACTACAGCGAGGCCCGGGATCTGCTGGAAGACGCGTTGAAGACGGCTCCGAACGATCCGTCGATGCACTTCCACCTGGGCATGACGTACAGCATGATGAACAACAAGCAGGATGCGATGGCCCACCTGAAGAAGGCGGCGTCGATCGATCCGAACGGACGCTCGGGCAAGGATGCGGCGGCAGAGCTCGCAAAGATGGGTTGAGAGGTTGGGGCGAGCGGCACACGCGAGACGGGCGCCTGAAGACTCAGGCGCCCGTTGTATGTGGGACGGCAGGGTGAGATTCAGGCAGAACGGCGACGACGCATCAGCATTCCTGCGCCGCCGACGAGGCCGGTACCGAGAAGCATAAGGCTGCTTGGCTCCGGGGTTGGCGCGGTGAGGTCTTCGGTGAAGTTGTTGCCGATCCCGTTGGCTGCGATGTCGAGTTCGGCGGACTGGTTGGTGGTGTAGTTGGGCCCGGAATCACTCAGGTAGCCGAAGAGGTCCAGGGCGCCTTCGGTGGAAGGAATGCTGGTTTGGGTGAACGCTCCCGTTGACGTTGCGTAGAAGGTGAGGGTGTCTGACCCGAGGGTGAGGGACAGGATCGGAGTAGGCGTGGCGGCGGAGATGGTGGAGGTGGAGAATGAGTAGTGGGTGACGGTAGCCGAGGCGTAGAAGGCAGCGAGAGTTCCGGTGGCCGGGGGACCCGTGACTACGCCGGTTGTGGTTCCGACCGGGACGCCAGGAGTGACCAGGTCGAGGGTGGCTGCGCCTGTGGAGCTGACGGTGAACATGTTGGGGGGAAAGGTGTAGGTCGCAGATCCTGCAGTGTTAATGTGACCGTAGATGAGTGTGGCAGAGGATGCGAACGGAGCCGTGACAGCAAACGCGGCACCAAGAACCGCAAGTGTTGCGATGTTTCTCATAGGGATTGCCTCCTGAAGCAGGCCCGGGGAGCGGGTTGAGGATACGACGCAAAAGAATGCACACAGGATGTCCCCTGTCGAAAGAAGGTTGTATGTTTTTGCATCAAACAGGAATTTTGGAGGGGGAGGAGAGGCGGCTGGGGGGGTGGGAGGCTGGAGGCGGGGGCCGGGCAAAGGAAAAGGGCTGAATGCCATTCGGCATCCAGCCCCTGGGCCAAACCACTGCGTTCGCGTTTAGGCTTTGCGGCGGCGGAACATCACCCCACCTGCGCTGAGCAGGCCGGTTCCGAGCAGCATGAGGCTGCTGGGCTCCGGCGTGGGAGCGGTGAGGTCTTCGGTGAAGTTGTTGCCGATGCCGTTGGCGGCGATATCAAGCTGCGCAGCCTGGTTGGTGGTGTAGTTGGGGCCGACATCCGACAGGTAGCCGTAGAGCACGAGCGCACCCTCGGTGGAGGGCAGGGACGTTGCGGTGTAGGCGCCGGTGGACGTAGCGTAGAACTGGAGGGTGTCCGCGCCGCTGGTGATCGAGAGGATCAGGGTGGGGGTGGCTGCCGAGATGGTGGAGGTGGAGAAGGAGTAGTCGGTCACCGTCCCGGAGGGGTAGAAGGAGGCGAGGGTGCCGGTCGCTGCGGGACCGGTGACGACGCCTGTGGTGCTGCCTGTGGTGCTGCCCGGCGTGACCAGGTCAAGGGTAGCCGCACCGGATGAGCTGACGGTGAAGGTCTGGGGCGGGTAGGTGAAGGTGGCGGCACCTGCAGTGTTGATTTTGCCGTAGATCAGGGTAGCTGCGGATGCGAACGGAACGGCCGCGACGAACGCGGCGCCAAGGACAGCAAATCTTGCGAGCTGCTTCATATGGGTGGAGCCTCCTGGGTAGAAACCCGCTGGGGAGCGGATTAGTAGGTGTGACGCGGGCGGTTCAGGAGGGGATGTATGGAGGGGATGGACAAAGGATGTCGTGTTGATGAAGTAAACAAAGGGTTTATAGTTACTTTGGTAACCTTGGATGGAAAAGGAATGGGCTGAGCGCCGAAGCGCTCAGCCCATAGGTTTTGATGCGGTGGGTACAGGTTATGCGGTGATCTTGCGGCGGCGGACGAGCATGCTGCCCGCGCTGACGAGGCCGGTGCCGAGGAGCATGAGGCTCGAGGGCTCTGGGGTAGCGGCTACGACGGCGGGTGCGGAGCCGGCGGAGTTGTCGATCGCGCCTGCGGTGCCTGCCTTGTAGCCGGTACCGTTGGTCTGGACGTAGAGGATGTCAGAGGTCTGACCGTTGCCCAGCAGGACGTTCCAGGTGACTCCGTTGTTGACGTTTGGCCCAAACGATGTGGGAGCAACGTCGCCCGCAACCGCGATGTAGCCGGAATTGGTCAAGAAGCCGGCGAAGCTGCCGAGGGTCACGTGCTCGATCGTGTCGCCGGTGTTATCGGTGACCTGCAGTTCGAACGTGATGCAGTTGTTGTTGCAGCCGGCGAAGGCGTTCGAGGTATCGATGAAGGCCGTCTCCTGCATGGTGGCGGTGAACGTCGAGTTGCCGGTGAATACCGTGACGGGCGAGGTGTAGAGGATGGTTCCTACGATGGGGGTGGCGGACGCGAGTGGTGCCGCAGCTACCAGAGCGGCGCCAAGGACAGCAAGTTTTGCGAAGTGCTTCATAGTGGTGAATCCTCCTGAGAGTTGGCCGCTGGGGAGCGGTTTTGCGGTTGCGTTCCTACCGGGAGACACCTGTTGCGATTGAGGTAAACAATTCCCCAGCAGTCAGAGTTCCCGTTGTGCCTTACCTAGTGCAGTTGGCATGCCAAACCATGCCACGCGCTTTCAAGCACATAGCTGTGGGAATTGAAGCGTATGTGCAAAGGGTTGCGCATGCGATGGAAAGTTGAAGGGTTTTTCCGCCGGCGGCAGGCAACCCGGGGGCCGCAGGACGCAACTGGGAGTGGGGCTGCGTGTGCCCGGGGAGAGCGTGCGGGGCGGGGTGCGGGCG
>JALYIA010000044.1 GCA_030776065.1 Acidobacteriota bacterium | reverse complement strand
GCTTTGGCGGCGGCGGAGGACGCGGCTTTGGCGGCGGTGGGCCGGGGCGCAGCGCGCCTCCCACACTGCGCCAGAGCATTGCGGAGAACGTCTCGTACTCGCACAACGCCGGCAGCACGCAGAACTTCTCGCCGCTGCTTGGCGGCAGCTCGGAGTCGGATGGCTACAACGTATCGAGCTCGTACACGGTGGGCTACGGACGGTTGAACAGCACGGCCACCGTGGGCTGGAACCGCTCGCGCGCGAAGGCGGCGAACTACTTCACCAACGGCTCGTCCAATCCTGCGGTCGCGGCGGGCATCGACGTGGCGACGCCGACGATCTACACGAACTCGTTCTACTTCGGCGTGCCCACGGTGGCGCTTACGGGCTACAGCGGACTGGGCGACAGCACGCCGTCCGATACGGTGAACCAGACGGTGACGCTGTCGGACATGGTGAGCTGGAGCCACAAGCGCCACAACACGCGGTACGGGATCGACTTCCACCGCATCCACGCGGACTCGATCGGCGGGACCAACGTGCTGGGCTCGTTCACGTTCTCGGGCTTCGCCACGGAGAACCCGGCGGCGCAGACCTGCCCGGGATGCACAAACCTCGCGCCGAGCGGCTCCTCCATTGCGGACCTGCTGATCGGCCAGCCGCAGCAGACGCAGGTGACGGCGGGGCTGAACAAGGTGTACCTCCGCGCGAACTCATGGGACTGGTATGCGCAGGACGACTGGCGCGCGCGCTCCAACCTGACGCTGATGGCCGGCCTGCGCTGGGAGTACTTCTCTCCCTACACGGAGAAGTCCGGCCGCCTGGTGAATCTGAACGTCAGCGGCAGCGGGCCGGGCATCCAGATCACCAACGTCTGCGCCACGTCCGCGACGGGCTGCCAGCAGGTCTCGCCGGGCACGCTGGTGTCCCCGGACAAGGCGATGTACTCGCCCCGTATCGGGCTTGCGTGGCAGCCGAAGTTCAAGTGGACCAAGAACACCGTGGTGCGCTCGGGGTACGGCATCAACTACAACACGGGGCAGTATGCGACGTTTGCGCGGCGGCTTGCGTCGCAGCAGCCGTTCGCGGTGACGCAGACCAACACGCTGTCCTCCGGCAGCAACCCGAACACCGGATGCACGCTTGCCAACATGACGCTGACGAACGGCTTCGGCTGCTCCACGCAGCTCGTCCAGTCGAACTTTGGCGTCAACCCGTTCTACCGCGACGGCCTGGTGCAGGTGTACAACCTGGGGGTGCAGCGCACGCTTCCCCGGGGCATCGTGCTGAACGTGGATTACAACGGCTCCTACGCGGGCAATCTGGATATCCTGCGCGCGCCGAACCGCACGCCGACGGGCGTGGCCAACGGGCAGGTGACGCAGTTCACGTATGAGGATTCGCTGGGGTATCAGCGGTCGAATGCTCTGGCGATCAATCTTCGCCAGCGGATGCGGAAGGGCATCGGGCTGCAGGCGACGTACACGTACTCGCACTCGATCGACGACGCATCGTCGGTTGGCGGGAGCGGCAGCTCGATCGCGCAGAACGACCAGAACCTCGGCGCGGAGGAGAGCAACTCGTCGTTCGACGTGCGGCACTCTTTGAGCGGCAGCTTTGTGATGGAGCTGCCGTTCGGGCCGAACCGCGCGTTTCTGAACAAGGGCGGCGTGTGGTCCCGTGTGCTGGACGGCTACTCGGTCTCGGGCAACTACACGTTTGCTTCGGGCGGCTGGGCCACGCCGGTCTACTCGGGCACGACGACGGAGATTGCGGCGGGCGCCGGCAACTCGCTTCGTCCGGATCGTGTGCCGGGACAGCGGATCGCGGGCGCGGGCACCCTGACCAGCTGGTTCAACACGGCGGCGTTTGCCGCGCCGGCCGCGGGGACCTACGGCAACGCATCGCGCAACTCGATCGAGCTGCCGGGCACCGTGGCGGTGAACGGGGTGCTGTCGCGCAACTTTTCGTTCGGGGAGACGCGCAGCCTGGAGGCGCGCATCCAGGCCAACAACGTCTTCAACACGGTGCAGTACTCGGGCGTCTACACCGTCATCAACTCGGCCAACTTCGGCCAGGTCTCGAGCGCGGCAGCCATGCGGGCCCTGGTGTATACGGCGCGGTTCCGGTTCTAGAGCAACCCTATGAGTGAGCGAACGGCAAGGACGATGCGGAGAACAACAGCGGCGGCTCTGGCGGCGGGGCTTGCCCTGGCGCCCGCGGAGTGGGCAGTGAGCGTGCAGGGGCAGCAGGCCGCGGGCAGTGCGCCGTATGTGCTCCGCACGGATGTGCAGCGTGTGCTGACGAACGTGATCGTGCGCGACCGAAAGACCGGCGTGGCGATCAAGGGCTTGAAGCCGAGCGACTTCGTCGTGACGGAAGACAAGAAGCCGCAGACGATCACCAGCTTCGACTACCAGAACGTGGACGAGGCGGTGACGCTTGCGGAGAAGGGCACGATCTCGGGCGCGACGGCGAAGAAGCAGCGGAGCATCGCCGAGATCGTCAACAACAACTTTGCGGCGAACCCGGCCGAGCTGAAGGACCGCCGGCTGATCGTGATGTTCTTCGACCTGAGCAGCATGCAGCCGGAGGATGTGACGCGCGCGGTGGACTCCGCCAAGGAGTACATCAACACCAGGATGGCCCCGGCCGACCTGGTGGCATCGGTCAGCCTGGTCTCCGGCCTGACCATGGACCAGGACTTTACGTCCGACAAGGCGGCGCTGTTGCGGGCGGTGAGCCGCTATGACGGCACCGAGGGCACGGGCTTCGATGCGGGCAGCGAAGGTGGCGGCACGGATGCGACCTCGGACAACTCCGCCAGCTTTGTCGCGGACGACAGCGAGTTCAACGCGCTGAACACGGACCGGCAGCTCTATGCGATCCGCACGGTGTGCAAGGCCATCGAGAGGGTCGAGCAGAAGAAGAGCATGCTGTACTTCTCGGGCGGCCTGTCGCGACAGGGGATCGAAAACCAGGCCAGCATCCGGTCGGCGACGAACGAATGCGTGAAGGCGAACACCGCTCTGTACGCGGTGGACACGCGCGGGCTGCAGGCGCTGGCTCCGGTGGGGGACGCGTCGCGCGGCAGCATACGCGGCACCTCCGCGTACAGCGGACGCGCGATGCAGAGCCAGCTCGACGCGAACTTCAGCTCGCAGGAGACGCTGGGCACCCTGGCGAGCGACACCGGCGGCAAGCTCTTCGTGGATTCCAACGACTTCGCGCCGGCCTTCCAGCAGGTGCAGCACGATACCGAGGCGTACTACATCGTCGGCTTCCGCTCTACCAACTCGCGGCGCGACGGAAGCTACCGCCACCTTACGATCGCGCTGGTGAACCATCCCGAGGCGAAGCTCGAGTACAGGCCGGGCTACTACGCGCCCGCCGACTTCCAGCACGCCAAGAACGAAGACCGCGAGATGCAGCTGACCGAGCAGATGAGCAGCGATGTGCCCGCCACCGATGTGGCTCTCTACCTGCAGGCACTCTACTTCCGGCTGGACGACAACCGCTTCTACATCCCCGTGTCTCTGGTGGTGCCGGGTTCGCAGATCCACGTGACGACGGTGAAGGACAAGGACAAGGCCACGATCGACATCCTGGGCCAGGTGAAGAATGCGCAGGAGATCGCTGTGGGGCAGGTGCGCCAGACCGTGAACCTGGCGGTTGACGCCAACCAGCAGGTGCAGAAGAAGAATGTGCAGTACTCCACCGGCTTCACGCTGGCGCCCGGCAGGTACCACGTGAAGTTCGTTGTCCGCGAGAACCAGACGGGCAACATGGGCAGCTTCGAGACGGACATCCAGGTGCCGGATCTGAGGAAGTCGCCGCTCAAGTTGAGCTCCGTGCTGCTCGCGAGCCAGAAGACGCCGAACGCCGCCAAGCGGGTGGACAATCCTCTGGTGCGCGACGGGCAGGAGCTGGTGCCCAACGTGCCGCATGTCTTCCGGCAGGATCAGCACCTGTTCTTTCTGTACGAGGTCTACGATCCCGCACAGGACAGAGCCACCCCGCAAGCGGCCGCGTCTCCTGGGCTCGGGCGGCGCCCCACCGGGCCGGTTCGCGTGCTCACCAGCATCGAGTTCCTGCTGGGGGGCGTAAAGGTGTATGAGACGCCGCTGATCGAAGCCGACGCGGTGAACATCCCCGAGCGAAACGCGGTGGCGTTCGAGTTCGACGTGCCCCTTGCAGGCCTGAAGCCCGGGACCTACATCTGCCAGGTGAATGTGATCGACGACGCCGGCGGCAGCTTCAGCTTTCCTCGGATGGCGGTCCGTGTGGCTCTCCCGGCTTCTGCCGCGCCGCTCCCCAAGTCGCCCGCTTCGGCCGGGCTCCCGGGGGGACGCGCCGGCTCTGCACCCGCGCTCTGAAGCGTGCCGCATTGACATCCCGCACAGGCACGAGGAGAATGTTTCGGTTAACGAGGTGTGCGATGCGCCTTCTATCCGTTCCGGCTCTGCTGATCTGCACTCTGCTGCCTGCGCTCTGTTCTTCGGCGCAGACCGATGGCCTCTCGAACGACGACCCCCATAGCCGCATGCACGACACGGAGCAGTGGAGGCTGATCGTCGATCACCTCCCGGATCCCCGGACGGCGACTCCGCAGATGCTGGAGCTGCAGGCCGATATTCTGCGCGCGCGGCGCTTCCCTGAAGATGCGATGGACTACTACAACTACGCACTCGCGCGCGGCGGCAACGTGCCCCATCTGCTGAACAAGCTGGGCCTGACGGAGCTCGAGGTGCGCAACATCGTTCTGGCGCGGGCGTACTTCCAGCGGGCGGTGAAGCTGAACAAGAAGGACGCCGAGGCATGGAACAACCTGGGCGCGGTGGAGTACCTGGACGGCGCGTCGAGCAGTGCGATCTCGGACTACCGCAAGGCCACGCGGCTGGACAAGCACCAGGGCGTCTTTCACGCCAACCTGGCCACCGCGTACTTTGAGAAGAAGGACTACGAGAGCGCCCGGCAGGAGATTGCGCTGGCCCTGAAGCTCGATCCGGAGGTGTTTGAACGCAGGGGCACAGACGCGGGCATCGCGGCGCATGTGCTCTCCTCCGCCGACCGCGCGCGCTTCTCCTTCGAGATGGCGAAGATGTATGCGCGCTCGGGGATGGAGGAGCCGATGCTCCACTCGCTCGCGATGGCGAGCGAGGCAGGGATGGACGTCCAGCGCGAGATGCGCAGCGATCCTCTGCTGGCAAAGCTCGCCACGGACCCTCGTGTGCTGGTGCTGGTGCGCAACGCGCAGGCGCTGCGTGCGAGCCGGGGATCGGGTGTCGCGCCCACGCTGCCCCAAAGCAAGCCGGTCTCCGAGTAGAGACGGGGGAGCCGTCGGGTCTGGCGACGCGGGTGGGGAGCCGCTACATCCCCATGGTGAGCGTTCCCTGTGCAGCCGGACGCTGCGGCGGAGGGGCCAGCGGCTCCGGCTCGGTGCGGCGGGGGTGCGGCGAGCGAGGTCGTGGTGCCGCAGAAGCGCCTTCGCTCCCGGGCTGCTCTACCACCACCCCGTTCCGCAGCAGGAGATGCTTGTGCGGAACGGCGGGGACGCGCTCGCCGGGGATCAGGATGCCGGCGAGGTTGAGCGGGTCGGCCCCTGCGATCTGGATGACGTCTTCGGAGTCTCGCCCGCGGGAGGCGCGGAGGGACTCGACTGCCTGCGGCAGCGCGAACTGCTCGCCCGAGAAGCCGGTGACAAACCGCCCGCCGCGAGCCTCTCCGCGGGCTTCCAGCCTGCGCAGGATGCCCAGCAGATCGCGCCAACGGGGGGCGTTCGACTCGCGCGCGAGCAGGTCCCGGAACAGCACGCCGTACCGCGCCAGCAGCATGTGGGCGAACGATTCAAGCGCCTGGTCGGTCTGGCGCGCCGTGGCAACCGGCTGCCCCGCGGGGCCGCGCACGGAGTCGTTGAAGAGCGACCAGCGTCCCGCGGTGGTTCGCGTAGCCCGCGCGGTGCGCCTGGAGGAGGAGGACTCGACCGCCGCCGCCTTGCGACGGGGATCCATCAACCCGCGCAGCTGGTCGAAGCCATCGGCGGAGGCGAGGCCGGCGGTGGCGAGCTCCCACAGACCATGGGCTGTCGCCTGCCGCGAAAGCCCGGAGAGCCGTTGCAGATCCGCGGCAAAGCAGGCTCCGCGCTGGGCGAGCAGCTCGCGTAGCGCGAGGGCATCGGGCGAGAGCGCGGCGGTAAGCAGCGTGTCGTCGATCGACTGCGCGGCGAGCGCATACGGCAGCCACACGGCAGATTCGCGAAGGTAGAAGGTGATGGGCGCGGCGTTGGTGGGGATCACGCGCCGCGGACGCCCCGGCCCGTCGCCGGCAGACCACGCCGGGTGCGGCGAGATGCGGCCCCACCCGACGGCTCCGGACAGGCAGAGCTGATCGAGCCACCGGGAATCGTACTCGGCGACGCGCGCAGGCAGCAGCGTGCGCTCCCACTCGACGGCCGGCGCCTCAAAGCCCTCAAGCTGCGCCAGCGCCTCCAGCAGGCCCTCTTCGCCGGTGAGCTGGGTCTGCGGGGCGACGTGCTGCCACCCCGCGAGCCAGCGCAGGAACACGGCCGGCGACACGGCCTCCACCTGCCGCCGCGCGGTAGTCAGGGTGAGCCGATGGATACGTTGCAGGATGCGCCGTTCGCACCACTCCACGTCGTAGGCTTCGGGTTCGGCGCTGGGCGGTGCAGCGCGGCCCTCGAAGACTCCGCGCATCAGCAGCCCCTGCATCTCCATCGCGAGAAACGCCTGGTGGATCGGCCCCGGGGGGAGGGCGAGACGGGCCGCCAGGGCGCGCGAGGTGGTGGGCCCGGAGAGCTGCACCCAGCCCTGTGCGAGCGCAGTGAAGGCAGCCTCGGGGGTGACCGACGGGCCGGAGCCTTCGACCTCGCGCGGGCCGTTCCACAGGGCGGCGGCGTGCGGCAGCCGCTCGGATGCGATCCAGTACAGCACGCCCTCATGCTCGACCACATGCGCCCGCCCGTTGCGTACGAGTCGCTCGAAGAAGAGCGGCCAGTGCTGCGCCTGGCCCGCGTCCACGTCAGAGAGGAGGCCGGCCGGCAGCGCGATGAGCCCGTGCAGCAGGTCGTGGAGCTCGTGCTCGTCGCGGATGTCGGGAAAGATCTCCCGCCGCACCTGATCGATGGCCGTCTGGTCCAGCCGGCCCGGGCGGTCGAGCACGGAGTCCGGAACCGTGCGCCGCAGGCTGACCGCGCGCGCGCGCCGCTCCTCGAGCCCGGCCTCATCCAAGAAGGCGTAGGGGTTCGCGTTCAGCAGCTCATGCGCGAACTGCGAGGGCACGGGCGTGTCGATGGCGAGGCAGCGGATGGTTCCGTCCGCGATGCCGCGGAGCACCTGGTTAAGCCCGGCGAGGTCCATCGCCTCCTGCAGCACGTCCTGCATCACCTCGTCGACGAGGGGGTGCGCGGGGATCTGGATGTCGCCGACGATGGTCTCAAAGCAGGCGGCCGCCTGCGGGAAGACCGAGGCCAGCAGGTCCTCCGAACGCGTGCGCTGCACCTGCGGGGCGATGCGCTTGCCCCTGGACATCCGCAGCAGCTGGAGTGAACGGTTCGCGGCCCAGCGCCAGCGCGTCTTGAAGATGGGCGAGGCGATGGCGGCCTGCTCCAGCAGCTCCTTCGCCGTGTTCTCCGTGAGGAACTGGAAGACGTCGGAGAGCGGGAAGGAGTGCTGCTCGGCGAGCGCGATGTTGATGCCGTTGTCGGTCGCTGCAGCCTGCAGCTCGAAGTTGAAGCCGCGGCAGAAGCGCTTGCGCAGGGCGAGTCCCCAGGCCTTGTTCACGCGGCCGCCGAAGGGCGCGTGCAGGATGAGCTGCATGCCTCCGCCCTCGTCGAAGAAGCGCTCCGCGATGATGGTGGACTTCGACGGCACGGCCCCGAGCACGGCTCTTCCTGTAACGATGTAGGTTACAAGCTGCAGCGCCGCCTCCTCGCAGACGCCGCACTCGTCCATCAGCCAGGCCATGCAGCCGGCGACGGCGGGGGCCTCCGCGTGGATCGCACCCGGGTGGAGTTCGAGGGTGCGGCGCGAGATCTCCTCCCGCAGATCCGAGACGCCGTCGCAGAGCACGGAGGTTCGCTGCGGGGCCTCGCCGAACCAGAACGGCACCGACGGCGGCGCCCCGTGGGCATCTTCGACCAGCACGCGTCCCGCCGCCTCCACGCGCTGCACCCGCCAGCTCGTGTTGCCCAGCAGGATCACGTCGCCCGGGCCGGAGTCCACCGCGAAGTGTTCGTCGAGCGTCGCGATCTGCACATTCTCGGGCTGGAGGATCACGTTGAACAGCGCGGTGTCGGGAATGGCGCCGCCGTTTGCGATCGCGATCGCCCGCGCACCACGCCGCGGATGGAGCTCGCCGTTCACGCCGTCGCGCAGGACGTACGCGCCGTATCGTCCACGGGAGGATTCGATGCCATGCGCGAGCAGCTCCACCACTTGCGCGAAACGCTCGCGGGTCAGCGTGCGGTAGGGGTAGGCGCGGCAGAGCACGGCGTACAACGCCGCTTCACTCCAGGGCTCGGCCGCGACGCATGCGGTGATCTGCTGCATCAACACATCGACCGGCTGCGGCGGGACCTCGAGCAGGTCAAGCTCTCCGGCGCGCATCTTGCGGATCAGTGCGGCCTGTTCGAGCAGGTCGTCACGCGTGGTCGCGAACAGGCGGCCCTTCGGAACGGCTCCGCGCCAGTGGCCCGCGCGGCCTACGCGCTGCATGGCGACCGCCACGGCGCGCGTGCTCGCAATCTGGCAGACCAGATCGACGCTGCCGATATCGATGCCCAGTTCGAGCGAGGCGGTCGCGATCAGGATGCGCACCTCGCCTGCCTTCAGCCGCTGCTCGGCGTCCAGGCGAAGCTCGCGCGAGAGCGAGCCATGGTGGGCCGCAACCTGCTCGGGCCCAAGCCGCGTGCTCAGCTCGAAGGCCAGCTTTTCGACCAGCCTGCGCGTGTTCACAAAGACCAGGGTCGAACGGTGTTCGAGCGCAAGCGCCCCCAGGCGATCGTAGACGCTCTCCCACATGGCGTGCGAGGTGACCGCCCCAAGCTCGAACGCGGCGCCGTCGGGCTCGCGGGGGATCTCGATCGCGACATCGAGGGTGCGCCGCCGGCCAACCTGCACGATCACGGGAGGACGTCGCCGCGGATTGCCGCCGGCGAGAAACTCGCCCACCAGCGCGATGGGATTCTGTGTGGCGGAGAGGCCGATGCGCTGCGGCGGCTCCGCTCGCCCGGTGAGAAAGGCTCCCGGAGAGAGCCGGTTCTCCCCGCAGACGAGCGCGTCCAGCCGCTCCAGCGTGAGCGCCAGGTGCGCACCCCGCTTGTCGTCGGCGATGGCGTGGATCTCGTCGACGATCACCGTGAGCACACCGCGCAGATGCTCGCGCGAGCGCCCGGCCGTCAGCAGCAGATAGAGCGACTCGGGCGTGGTGACGAGGATGTGCGGCGGGTTGCGGAGCATCCGTGCCCGCTCGGCAGGCAGCGTGTCGCCGGTGCGGACCGCGGTGCGGATCTCAGGGCACAGGTATCCGCGTGCAAGCGCCAGCTGCTGGATCTCGCGCAGCGGCGCGTCGAGGTTTTTCCGCACATCGTTCGAGAGCGCCTTGAGCGGCGAGACGTAGACGACCTGCGTCACGGGAGGGAGCGCTCCGGCAAGCGCCTGCCGCAGCAGTTGGTCGATCGCGACCAGAAACGCAGCCAGTGTCTTGCCGGAGCCGGTCGGCGCGGAGATAAGCGTCGATTCGCCCGCTACGATCGCGGGCCAGCCCTCCACCTGCGGCTCCGTGGCCGAGCCGAACTTCGAGAGGAACCATTCGGCCACGACGGGATGGGCCCAGGCGAGCGCAGAGGCTGCCTCGGGCGTCGCATGCGGGACTTCGATTGCCGCGGCCATGGGCTATTGTACCGCCGCATTTCGCGCTTTGTTCGCTACATCCCACCCGCGCCGATGTCGGCCATCGCCGCCGCCGGGTTCTCCGCATCGAGGAAACGCTCGATCGCCTCGTCGAGCGTGCCCTGCGCCGTCAGGATGAAATCGATCGCGTCTCTGCCCGCGCCCTCGCCCCCGGGCAGCGGGGTGACGTAGTGCGCCGCCGCCTTCACCTGCGGCCGGGCGTTGGCCGTCGCAATCGAGAGTCCGCATACGCGCATCACCGGCAGATCCACCACGTCATCGCCGACGTATGCGAGCTCCTCCAACGTGACGCCGGCGGTGGCGCAGATCTCCTCGGCGGCCTTCAGCTTGTGGGCCTGGCCCTGATACACGAACTCCAGCTTCAGGTCGCGTGCGCGGATGGCGACGGTGGCGGATTCGCGCTTGGTAATCAGCCCTACCCGCAGCCCGCCAAGCCGGGCAAGCGTGATGCCCAGCCCATCGTGCGCGGTAAATCCCTTGAACTCGACGCCGGAGGCCTTGCCATCCGGGCCGGTCTGGGGGAGGAAGTAGAGCTTGCCGTCGGTCAAGACGCCGTCGACGTCGAAGATGAGGACTTTGACGCGGCGTGCACGGGCTTGCGCGTCGGGTGTCGCAAAGGTCATGCAGCAATCATAGCTGGCCCACGCAGCCATAGCTGGCCCACGCAGCCATAGCTGGCCCTCGCAGCTACAGCTGGCCCATGCAGCCGGTCGAGCGCGGAGGAAAGGGGTGGCTCGCCTGAGCCTTCAGCCTCAGCGCATCCGCGAGGCAGACGAGTAGGGGTACAGCTCGGCCGCGGCGGTCAGCTTGGCACGCACCGGCAGCTCGTGGATGTGGGTGCGCAGGGTCTCGAGATCGCGGATGCTGTGGATGGGGTGGCTCTGAAAGGCAGGGTCCCACACCAGCTGGACGGAGTCGAGCCGCTCGGCGAAGGCGGCCTCGGTGAGCTCTACGGCCCGGGCCAGCGGCATCGCCTGGGGGCTCAGCAGCAGGTGCACACGGTCCGGCAGTACAAGAAAGGCGTGAAGTTTGAACAGCCCAGCCTGCCGCAGGGCGAGCAGCGTCTCGATGAACAGCTCCGCCACCCGCGAGATGGCGAAGACCGGCCGCAGCTTGTGCGTGGCCAGCGTGACCAGGAAGACGCCGGGGTTCTGCTTGCGGGATGCCGTAGCCATTCCGCAGAGGATAGACGGGCCCTTCCGGGTGGCAAATACCACGAAGCTGGAAGTGGCGGGGTGGTTAACTGCCTGAAGGACAGCGGCTTGGGAGACGCCGCACGGCCGCACGGGCTCCGGCAGCCGTTTGCGTATAAAGCGAGGTACCTCTCGGTGAGGCCGGGCAGGGCGATTTTTGGCACGGAATCTCGTATTCTGAAGAGGAATGCCCCGTACGTTGGCAGCTACAAACGTGCGAGCACACAGGAGACAGGCATGGAAGAGACAGGAAAGAAGACAAAGGCTCCGGCGAAGCCAAGGGCAGCATCCTCTACGCCGCGCAAGACCGCCTCGAACACGGTGTCCGGGCTCTCCGACAAGGTGACGGCCGTCACCCCGACCCACGCAGAGATTGCGCGCCTGGCCGAGCGGTTCTGGGCCGAGCGCGGGCACACCGATGGCAACGCCGAGCAGGACTGGCTGCGCGCCGAGCAGGAGTTGCGGAAGAAAGCGTCGTAGGAGACAGGCGTCTCCGGCCGCGGGGGCAGCTCCGGGAGCTCTGGCACGGGGGAACGCGGCCGTCCGCACGGCCTGCGTCAGGTGTCTCTCACGGCGTGAACAGAAGCTCCGTGATCCGGCGCGCGAGGGAGTCGGGCTGGTCGTACTCGGCATGCTCTACGGCAAACGCATCGCGCACATACAGGCAATCCTCAGGCGTCACGCGAAAGGTATAGGTGCACTGCTTGCGCTCGGGAGTGCCCTCCGCGGCGGTGCCGCTGCCCTTGGCGTAGTCCAGCGTGATGGTGTCGCCATGGTGCTCGATGGTCGCATCCACCCAGGGGAAGCGGGCGCGGGTTACTTTCACCTCGCAGGCCCTCACGGTCTGCAGGCCGGTCTCGGCTGCCGTCAGGTCGCCCTGTAGCTGGCTGCGCAGGGCATCCACATTGTGCTGCAAGGCCTGCACCATGGTGACGAAGAACTGCTTGCCCTTCTCGGCGACCACGGTGGCGGCATGCTGGGCGCGCCCGAACTCCTCCGCTGGCTGCTGGTTCTTCTGTTTAATCTCCCCGGCGAGTTGCTCGATCCACTCCTGTGCCATTCTCTGGGACACTCCTTGCGGTCCGTGTGCGGTTGGATGAGCTTCGCGGCGGACGGGTCGCCCGGCTCGCCGGTAGCCGCGGCGGGAAGCGGGGTCCGGAGCCGCCGCCCCGGGCAACCGCCCGGTACAGCCGCCCGGCCCGACCCCCCGGCCCAACCGCCCGGTACAGCCAACAGCGTGCAGCAGAAAGGGCTCCCCTGTGGGAGCCCTTTTTTCTGCGTTGCTACAGTTTTGCGTTGCTACATTGGACCAGCGCAGCCCATAGGATGCGCGTTTGCTGTCCTTAGGAGCCGGCGGTGTGCGCTACGGCGGCCTCATACCCGGACTGGAACGCAGAGCGGTAGGCGTCCTTGGCGTTGCCCTTCACCGGCGGGTGCAGGTACAGGTGCGAGCTCTTGTAGGAGACCGGCCGGTTCGCCAGCTTGTCCAGCTTTGCCGCTTCGATGCCGTCGCGGAAGCCCTGCTGTGCCTGCTCGGTGCCAGCGGGCGGCGTGTTCCAGTCCTGCACGGCTGCGTTGTTCTGTGTCTGATTCCCTGACTGGGAATTCTGGGCCAGCGCCATAAACGGCACGCTGCTCATAATCGCCGCTGCCATCAGCGGTGTTGCAATTCGGTTTAGCTTGCTCATAGTGTCCTCTTGTTGCCTGCGGGCCATACAGCACCCGAAAGTCAGACGGAAGTTACACCAAGGAAGTTGCATTGTGCAAGCCTTGCGGCGATGAATCTGTCGCTTTGTTCCCGATCCGGCAAATGCAACAGGTTTTGACGCTATTTCTGCAACTTTCCGGTTACATATTGGTCGCGCCCGAGCGCATGTCCTCGTTGAACGTGGGCTTCAGAAAAGCCTGGGCGGAGGCCAGCTCCTGGCGGAACCGCTCGCCCTGCTCGAGCAGCCGCGGCGTGGCAGCCGCGTACTCGGTGTCGGTCTGCTCGATCGTGCCCTCCGTCCGCAGCCCCTCGATCGCGCCCCGCAGATCGTCCACCGTGGTGTCCAGGTACTGCGCGTCCCTGGGATCCAGCAACCAGATCGGCTGCCCCGCACCCAGCACGCCCGAGAGCCAGAAGGTCTTGGCCGCCAGGAACTGCTTCCTCTGGTCTGTCGTCGTGTCGTTGAAGATGAACTTGCCCTGCCGCACGCTGTAGTACCGCGTGGTCACGGGCACCGGCTGCCGGTTGCCGCTCTTCACCAGCTCGATCTGGCCCTGGTCGAGCGTCTTGCGTACCGCGTTATAGATGAACCCCTCCGCGAACGGCTGTTCGGGCAGGCCGACCACCTCCTGGAACGTCACCGTCATCGAAGCGGAGATCTTGGCGTGCAGCAGGGACTCCCCGCCGTCTTCCAGCCGAATCTCACCGTGCACGATCGAGGTGTCCGCACCCGAGGTGGAGTGATGGAACGGCCAGGCAAAGCGCCCGAAGCTCAGGGGAATTCCCAGAAGGCTGAGGTAGCAGTCCGGCCGCGGCGTGCGCAGGCGCTTGGCCGCCTCCGCGAGATAGGTGCGAAGGCTCTCCTGCAGCTCGGCGCGCCCGAACGCCAGCCCCGCGCTCAGCTCCAGGGTCTGGGTCTTCGCCGCATCCGCCGCGGACGCCAGCGTATACCGCGTCGTCGGGTGGCCGTCGGACCCCTCGCCCGTCTCGACGGAGAGTATCGTCAAGCCAGCGGCCCGCGCCGCGATCTCTACCTGTCCCGCTGCAACTTCAGTCACCATAGTGTCCAGTCTTCCTTTTCCTGCCGGTTCAAAATGTCACGCCGTCTGCTCTATTCTACGGAATCGAGCAGGGGGGTCTATGCATCAAGACCGTGGTGTCTATGCATGAAGACCCTGGTACCGGCCACCCGTCCGGCAGCGCGGCTCCGTCCGAGACTCCCCGGCCCCACGCGACCCACCACCCCTGCACCCTGGAGCCACACACCCATGAACCTGACAGGAAACACCATCCTCATCACCGGCGGCGGCTCGGGCATCGGCCGCGCCCTGGCGGAGGCCTTTCACGCGCTTGGCAACCAGGTCATCATCGCCGGCCGGCGGCAGGCGCTGCTCGACCAGACCGCCTCCGCCAATCCCGGCATGAAGGCCGTGCTGCTCAACGTCGAAGATCCGGAAAGCATCGCGGATGCCACGGCCAAGCTGCTCAACCACTTCCCCGGGCTGAACGTGCTGATCAACAACGCGGGCATCATGCGGCCCGAAGACATTCGCCGCGGAGAGGTTGAGGCCGCCGAAGCCACCGTGCTGACCAACCTGCTCGGCCCCATCCGCGTGACCGCCGCGCTGTTGCCGCACCTGCTCGAGCAGCCCTCGGCGACGGTCGTCACGGTCACCTCCGGCCTGGCCTTCATACCCCTCGCCCTGACCCCCACCTACAGCGCCACCAAGGCGGCCCTGCACTCCTATACCATGTCGCTGCGCTACCAGCTCAAGGATACCGGCGTCCGCGTCGTCGAGCTCGCCCCGCCGTGGGTCGCGACCGAGCTGATGGGTGCGGTCCCGGACGACCCTCGCGCCATGCCGCTCAAGGACTTCATCGCCGAAGCCATGCAGCTGCTCGCAACCCCGGCCGACGAGGTCCTGGTGGAGCGCGTGAAGCCCCTGCGCAACGCGGCCGCCGAGGGGCGCGAGCACGCGTTCTTCCAGCAGTTCAACGACGCCATGAAGGAGGTCCACTAAGCAACCTGAGGGGTTGCGCCGGGGCCGCCGCGACCGCCGTTTTAACGAACAGAAGGCGAATCCATTTTGGCCTTCACACATCCAAAGGAACGTATGGCATTCACGTGGGACAAACTGACCACCAAGTCGCAGGAGGCCATCCAGGCAGCGGCCTCGCACGCGCGTGAGAACGGTAATCCGGAGGTGCTGCCCCTCCATCTGCTCGCCGCGCTGCTTGAAGACCGCGAAGGCGTCGTCGTGCCGGTGCTCGAAGGCGCGGGCGTCGGCGTCCAGCAGCTGCTCGCCGCCGCCAACGCCGCCATCCAGCGGCTGCCGAAGATTCAGGGAGGCTCGCAGCCGGGCATGTCGTCCGTGCTGCAGAAGATCCTCGACCGCGCCTCGAAGGAGGCCGACGGCTTCAAGGACGAGTACGTCTCGACCGAGCACCTGCTGCTCGCCCTGACCGAGGCCAAGGGCGACCCCGCGGGCGACGCCCTGGTCGCCGCCGGCGCCACGCACGAGGCCATCCTGAAGGCTCTGCCCGCCGTGCGCGGCTCGCAGCGCGTCACCGACCAGAACCCCGAGGCGAAGTTCCAGTCGCTCGAAAAATACGGCAAGGACCTGACCGATCTCGCCCGCAAAGGCAAGCTCGACCCCGTGATCGGGCGCGACGAGGAGATTCGCCGCGTCATCCAGGTGCTCTCCCGCCGCACGAAGAACAACCCTGTGCTGATCGGGGAGCCCGGGGTCGGCAAGACGGCCATCGCCGAAGGCCTGGCGCGCCGGATCGTCCACGGCGACGTCCCCGAGATCCTCAAGGAGAAGCGCATCGTCGCGCTCGATCTCGCCAGCATGATCGCCGGAGCCAAGTACCGCGGCGAGTTCGAAGACCGGCTGAAAGCACTGCTCAAGGAGATCGAGGACTCGAACGGCGAGATCATCCTCTTCATCGACGAGCTCCACACGCTGGTCGGCGCGGGCGCGAGCGAAGGCGCCATGGACGCGAGCAACATGCTGAAGCCCGCGCTCGCCCGCGGAGGCCTGCGCGCCATCGGCGCAACCACGCTGAACGAGTACCGCAAGTACATCGAGAAGGATGCCGCGCTCGAACGCCGCTTCCAGGTCGTCTACGTCGGCGAGCCCAACGTCGAAGACACCATCAACATCCTGCGCGGCCTGCGCGAGCGCTACGAGGCTCACCACAAGGTGCGCATCAAGGACTCGGCGATCGTCGCCGCGGCCACGCTCTCGCACCGCTACATCTCCGACCGCTTCCTGCCCGACAAGGCGATCGACCTGGTCGACGAGGCCGCCGCCGCGCTGGCCATTCAGATCGGCTCCGTGCCGACCGAGATCGACGACCTCGAACGCCAGGCCACCTCGCTCGAGATCGAGCAGGCCGCGCTCGGCAGAGAGGAAGACCCCAACTCCAAGGCCCGCCTCGAAGCGGTGCAGAAGGAGCTCGCCGAGGTGCGCGAGACGGCCTCTGCACTCCGCGCCCGCTGGCAGATGGAACGAGGCTCGATCGACCGCATCGCCGCGCTCAAGACGCGCCTCGAAGAGCTGCGCTTCCAGGCCGACGAGCAGACCCGCAAGGGCAACCTCCATCGCGCCGCGGAGCTGCAGTACGGAGAGATTCCCAAGGCGGAGGCCGAACTGCGCGCCCTCACGGAGACCACCGCTCCCGGCAGCCCCGCCCCCGCAGGCGGCGGTCCGCCGCGCATGCTGAAGGAGGAGGTGGACGAGGAGGACATCGCCCGCGTCGTCTCCAAGTGGACCGGCATCCCCGTCTCGAAGATGCTTGAAGGCGAGATGCAGAAGCTCGTCCAGATGGAGGAGCGCCTGCGCCAGCGCGTCGTCGGGCAGGATCAGGCCCTCACCGTCGTGGCCAACGCGATCCGCCGCAGCCGCGCCGGGCTCTCGGACCCCAAGCGCCCCATCGGCAGCTTCATCTTCCTCGGGCCTACCGGCGTGGGCAAGACCGAGACCGCGCGCGCCCTCGCCGAGTTCCTCTTTGACGATGAGGCCGCCATGGTGCGGATCGATATGTCCGAGTACATGGAGAAGCACGCCGTCGCACGCCTCATCGGCGCGCCTCCCGGCTACGTGGGTTACGACGAGGGCGGCCAGCTCACCGAAGCCGTGCGCCGCCGGCCCTACGCCGTCATCCTGTTCGACGAGATCGAGAAGGCTCACTCCGACGTCTTCAACGTGCTGCTGCAGGTGCTCGACGACGGTCGACTGACCGACTCCAAGGGCCGTACGGTCGACTTCAAGAACACCGTGCTCATCATGACGTCGAACCTTGGCGCCTCGCAGCTCTCGACCGCCTGGGCGGACGGCGACGAGGGCTTCGAGGACGCCACCAACCGCGTGATGGGCGTGCTCCGCGAGCACTTCCGGCCGGAGTTCCTGAACCGCGTGGACGACATCGTGGTCTTCCACCCGCTCTCGGAGGCTCAGCTCACGCACATCATCGACCTGCGCCTGAACGAGCTCGAACGCATGCTGGCTGACCGCAGAATTTCGATCGAGCTGACGCCCGACGCTCGCAAGGCAATCTTCAAAGCGGGCTACGATCGAGCCTACGGTGCGCGTCCGCTCAAGCGCGCCATCCAGCGCCTGGTGCAGGATCCTCTGGCGGTCAAGATCCTGGACGGCTCCGTACTGCACGGCAGCCACGTGACGATCGACGCCGGCAAGAGCGGGCTCACCTTCCAGGTAGCCGCCGCCCTTCAGCCCGCCGCGCCCGCAGTCTGACGGTGGCCCTATAGCGGCTGCCCGACACACCCAGGCCTTTCGGCCTCAGCGTGCAACGGCGCATGCTCGGACAGGCATCCCAGACCTCGGAGCGCCAGCCGTTGCTCCGCCTGCGGGGCGTGGTGTAGTCCGCAGGCCATGCAGTGCCCACGCTGCATCCGTTCGAGCGCACCCTTCACCTATTAGAATTGAGCCATGCCAAAGAAAGCCGTGATCATCGGTGCCGGACCCGCCGGACTGACCGCAGCCCTCGAGCTGCTCCGCCGCACAGATATTGTCCCCGTCATTCTGGAAGGTAGTCAGGAGATCGGCGGCATCTCGCGCACCATCCGGTACAAGGGCTACCGCATGGACATCGGGGGCCATCGCTTCTTCTCGAAGTCCGACCGCGTCATGCAGTGGTGGATGGACCTGATGCCCCCGGACGGGGCGACGCCGGGTACCCCCGCAAGCCTGGCCGAGACGGCCGAGAGCAAAGCGCACGGCGAACCACTCGAGATCAGCTATCAGGGCAAGCGGCGCGTCGTCTCGGTTCCCGCACACCTGCCCGAGGAGGCCCCGCTGCGCGGCATGGGTCCACTGCATGGCGAGCAGGACGGCCACGCTCCGCAGCCGGCTACACCGGAAGAGTTCGAAGCAGCCGAGCAGCAGGCCGAGGAGAGGCTGGTGGTCGCCGAACCCGGCAACCCGGACCTCGTCATGCTCATCCGGCCGCGCCGCTCGCGAATCTACTACCTCCGCCGCTTCTTCGACTACCCCATCACCCTCACGGCAAACACCGTGCGCAATCTCGGCATCCCGCGCATGATTCGCGTCGGAATCAGTTACATCATGGCTCGGCTCAGTCCCATCAAGAACGAGAAGAGCCTTGAAGATTTCCTCATCAACCGCTTCGGCCGGGAGCTGTACCTCACCTTCTTCAAGAGCTACACGGAGAAGGTCTGGGGCACGCCCTGCAACGAGATCTCCGCCGAGTGGGGCGCCCAGCGCATCAAGGGACTCTCGCTCACCACCGCGGTCAAGCACTTTTTCAAGAAGCTCTTCACGCGCAAGAAGAAGTCCGCCTTCACCGACGTCGCGCAGAAGTCCACCGACACCTCGCTCATCGAGCGCTTCATGTACCCCAAGTTCGGCCCCGGCCAGCTCTGGGAGCACGTCGCCGACCTCATCCGCCAGAAGGGCGGCGAGATCCACATGGGCTGGCACGTCGACCGCATCCACTTCTTTGAAGGCACCACACGCATCAGCTCGGTCGAAGCGGTGAACGCGGCCGGTGAACGGATGGCCGTGCCGGGTGACTACTTCTTCTCGACGATGCCCATGCGCGATCTCTTCCGCGCCATGCAGCTCCCCATCCCGGAGAACGTGCGCGAGGTCAGCGAAGGCCTGCAGTATCGCGACTTCATCACCGTAGGCCTTCTGGTCGACCGCCTCAAGGTCAAGGAGCCGGATGGCGGACTCCTCAAGGACACGTGGATCTATATCCAGGAGCCCGATGTGCTCCTCGGACGGTTACAGATCTTCAACAACTGGAGCCCCTACCTCGTAGAAGACCCCACCAAGGTGTGGATCGGGCTCGAGTACTTCTGCTATGACACCGATCCGCTGTGGCTTATGCCCGACGATCAGCTCAAACAGTTCGCCATCGAAGAGGTCGCCAGGATCGGCATCCTCAACGCCGAAGATGTCTCGGACGCCCACGCCGTGCGCGTCCCCAAGACCTACCCCGCCTACTTCGGCACCTACGCGCGCTTCGACGAATTGAAGCAGTTCATCGATCCCATCGACAACCTCTTCCTGATCGGCCGCAACGGCATGCACAAGTACAACAACCAGGACCACTCCATGCTCACCGCCATGCACGTTGTGGATGGGCTGGCCGCCGGCGCCGTGAATCGCAAGGCGCTGTGGGGGATCAACACCGAGCAGGAGTACCACGAGGAGAAAGACAAGGAGAAGGTAGCCTCAGCCTGAGCCCGGCCAACCGTGCTTCGCCGGCGCGCCGTTTGCGATATCCTTGGCTTCACCGCGAGGTCCTTGGTGAAGAGAGTTCTGCTTCTGCTGTTTGTCCTTATCTTCGGGTACATCCTGCTGCACCGCGAACGCGGCTTCGTGCGCGACCCCCTCGCCACGGTCTACCTGGACGGCGCCGCACAGGCGGGCTGGCAGGTCTACATCAACTACTCGAACGATGTGCTGCTCGAGCGCGATGCCCAGCCCGCCAGGGGCTACGGCATCCTCGTACAGAACTGGAATCGCATCCCCGGCAATCCCGCCACGCTCAAGTGCATCCACTGGATGGCCTGCATGACGGACGCGGACCACGCGACGGCGCTGCCGCTCGACCACACCGGTCCCGGCGCCTACGATCCCCGAACCTCCATGTCCTCACGCGTGGTCTCGTTTGCCGACGGGGAAGGCCACACGCTCCGGGTCACGCTCCGCTGAAGCCCGGCGGCGCGAACATTCAGCGCAGCCCCGCCCGCCCGGAGGCCCACCGGAGCGCTCTTCTGCCGCGGCGCGAACTGCCGCCCTACTCCCGCCACTTGATCCCGCATCCCAGGCTCGTCCGCTGGTTGGTATCCGGACGCCTGCCCGCGATCACCGCGTCCATCGCCGCGCGCAGATCCCTGCCCGTGACGGCGATGTCGTTCCCACCTCCCGAAGGCCGCCGCGGCCGGGAGTCGTCGAGCTGCCCGCGGTACACCAGCCGCTGCTCCGCATTGAACAGGAAGAAGTCAGGCGTGCACGCCGCGCCATAGGAGCGCGCCACGTCCTGCGTCTCGTCGTACAGGTACGGGAAGCGGAACCCCAGCCGCTCCGCCTGCTTCTTCATCTCGTCGGGCGAGTCCTCCGGATACGCCGTCACGTCGTTCGAGGAGATTGCCGCGATCGCAATCCTGCCCTCGTAGTCGCGTCCTATCCGCGCAAGCTCCTCCTCCACATGCTTCACGTACGGGCAGTGAACGCACAGAAACATGACCAGCAGCCCATGCCGTCCGCGCTTCGAGGTCCCCCCGCCGGGCATCAGATTCGTCTGGTCCGGCACGTCGTCGTCCCACGGCAGCGCCAGCACATCGTCCCGCCCATACGCCTTGCCCGAGACCACATCCACCAGTTCGAACGCAGGAGCCGGACTGCCCAGCTCCACCATCTTCGATTCCGTCTTCGCCATACCACCATGTTAAACCAAGCTCCGGGACAGGGCAGACGCCTGGCGCCTGCCCGTAGCCAGCGGGCGCCGCACCGCGGGAGCCGCCCGCCGCCCGCCGCCCGCCGTCGTGCTCCCCCGCATTCGCCTGAAACACTCTGCTTCCCAACCTGCCGGCCCGCCGGCCTTGTCACCTGACCCGCCTGCCTTGTCACCTGAATGGTTGCATGTACAGGGATGTCAGGCTCCGGAGTTCCTCCGCCGCAGGGCCTCTGCGGGACAACGACACCGAATTGTTACAAATTAAGTTGACACGCTGTTTCCACTCCGCTAACCTCGGTTTCACTACCAAAAAGGCTAATCCTCACGTAAGTGAGTCTAGGATTCTCGCGGTCTAACGCAGGGAGTGAATCCACTCCCACTTACCCACGGGCACCAGAATCAGCAGCGGAGCGCGTCATCGTTCCGTCGGTCGAAGTGTTCTCCGCACCCAAGCGCTTGTTGTCCCTACCTCTGAGTCAGCTTCCTCCGAGGCATGAATCACAAACGTTTCATCGACTTAGGCCTGTCATCTCGCACAACCGAATCGTTGCAACGATGCTCCGCGCATCGCGCCCTCGAAGTGTCTCTCCTCGTTGCCCGCAAGGAAACGTCTCGCTGCAGCTGTCCCTGCCACACCGTTTTCGTTGTGTAGAGCTCACTGGAACCCCCCCCGGGGTCTGTCGCGCTGCAGTACCTGGTAGCGCAGGCAGCCTCACAAGCTGGAGGATTTGAAATGTCCGTTGGAAACCGTAAGTTCTTCGTGTGGGCCGCCATGCTCGTCTGCGCGCTCGTCGTGTCAGCGCCCGTCCTGCTCGCTCAGACGAACTACGGTTCCGTACGTGGAATCGTTACAGATCCCCAGGGCGCCTCGCTCGCCCGCGCCGCCGTCACGCTCACCTCCCAGTCCACCCACCTCGTGCGCACCACCACCACCAACTCGGGCGGCGAGTACGTCTTCAGCGCCATCGAGCCCGGCCCCTACTCGCTCGAGGTCCAGATGGACGGCTTCCGCACGCTGAAGAACACCGGCGTCGTCGTCGAGACCGGCAACACCATCCCGCTCGACTTCAAGATGGAGGTCGGCTCCACCACGCAGAACGTCGAGGTCTTCGCGGCCGAGCCCGTCATCGACAGCGGCACCTCCTACAACGGCCAGCTCATCGATTCGCAGAAGCTCACCACCCTGCCCAACCCCGGCCGCAACCCCTTCCTGTTCTCGAAGCTCGACAACAACGTCACCCCCGTCGGCGACCCCCGCTTCGTGCGCTTCCAGGATCAGAGCGGATCGTCCACCATCTCCATCGCCGGCGCTCCCATCAGCTCGAACAACTACTCGATCGACGGCGTGCCCATCACCGACTTCTCCAACCGCGCCGTCATCATCCCCAGCATCGAGGCCGTCGAAGAGGTCAAGGTCCAGGCCAACACCTACGACGCCGAGATCGGACGCACCTCCGGCGGCATGTTCAACACCACCCTGCGCTCGGGCTCGAGCACACTCCACGGCGTGCTGCAGGGCGAGACGCGCCAGACCAACTGGGGCGCCAACCTCTTCTTCAACAACCGGAACGGCCAGCCGCGCGGCGCGGCTGAGTTCTACAGCTACGTCGGCGCCATCGGCGGGCCCATCCCACTGCCGAAGTTCCTCGGCGGCAAGGACAAGACCTTCTTCTGGCTCACCGAAGAAGGCTATCGCCAGCGCTCGCCGCTGACGGCCTCCAACTCCTTCATCGTCCCCACACTCAAACAGAGGTCGGGCGACTTCTCGGAGATCGGCACCGTCACGGGAAGCACCTGCAGCTCCGGCATCTGCATCACCAATCCGGCCACCGGGCAGCCCTTTGCGGGCAATGTCATCCCGGCGTCATCCATCAACCCGGTCGGTCAGGCCCTCATCAACGCGTACCCGCTGCCGAACACATCGGTCGTGGCGTACGGAAGCCCCAACTACAACGGCGGCGATACGCTCGGCGACCGCGCCGACGAGTTCGACGGCAAGGTCACTCACCAGTTCGGCACGCGCTGGCTCGCGGACTTCTACTACCTTCACTATGGCTCGAAGGAGCCCAGCGGCAACGCGTTGGGTACCGTGGCCAGCAGCGGCGCCACCCTTCTGTACCGGAAGGTCGATGCCACCAGCATCCAGAACACCATCACTCTGAACCCGACGACCCTCCTCACCGTGGGCTTCGGCTTTAATCGCTTCCCTAACAACTCGGTCGATATCAGCAACGGCTTCAATCAGGCCAGCCTCGGCTTTCCCGCCAGCTACACCAACGCCATCAGCAAGGCCTCCTTCCCCCAGATCGCCACGGACTCCGGGCTAGCCGGCGAAGGCGGAGGCGCCTCCGGATCAGGCAAGTACTTTTCGCGCAACTTCGTCGTAGGCCTTTCGAAGAGCCTGGGCAAGCACAGCCTGAAGACCGGCTATGTCTTCCGCGCGATCAGCGTCAACTTCACCAACGTTGCCAACGCAAATGGCCTGTTCAACTTCGACAAGGCTCTCTTCGGCGCGACGGCCGCGGACATGCTTCTCGGGTATCCGACCAGCGCCTCGCTCGTCATCCCCGCCCCGCTCGCCATCACCACCCACTACCAGGCCACCTACCTGCAGGACGACTGGCGCGCGACGCAGAAGCTTACCTTGAATCTCGGCATCCGCTATGAGTACGAGCCAGGTGTCAATGAGCGCAACAACCACTACGCGGTCGGCTTCAACCGTTCGGTCACCTATAACGTCTTCGGCAACGGGCCGCAGGCCACCGGAGGTGTCGAGTTTGCGGGTCAGAACGGCTACTCCAACTCAACCGGCAACATGGGCAGCAAGTGGTCGCCACGCGCCGGGTTCGCGTACGCCATCAATGATAAGACCGTGGTTCGCGGCGGCGCGGGCATCTTCTTCTTCCCCATCGTCTACAGCACCTCTCCGGCGCTGGCTCCAGGCTACGTCCTTACCAACAGCATCATCAACAGCTACAAGGGCTCCGGCGTCTTCAGCGGTACAAGCCTGAGCAATCCCTTCCCGATCCTTCAAACCACACCGGCGGGCAACTCCAACGGCTACAGCCAGAACATCGGTACGACGTTGAGCGTCATCGACCAGCAGCGCCGCTCGCCGCTCTACGAGTCCTACTCGGCAGACATCCAGCGCCAGCTGCCGTATGGTTTTGCACTGAAGATCGGATACGTTGGTGGCCATGGAAGAAACGTCTACAACAGCGAAAACATCAACCAGCTTCCGGAGCAGTACCTGAACCAAGGGCAGGCAGCAGCACTCACCGCGTCCGCAACCAGCTTCCCCTACGCGGGCTACGGCTCCTTCGGTCCCCTCTCGTCGATCAAGCAGTATCAGACGCTGCTCCCCTTCCCCCAGTTCCAGGCGATTACGGACTCGGTCAGCAACGGCCGCTCCGACTACAACGCCCTCGACATCAAGGTGCAGAAGATGCTCAGCCACGGCCTCACCATCCTCACCGCCTACACGTGGTCCTCCAACTGGGACAACATCTGGGGAGCCGGCAGCACCCTCAACCCCGGCAACAACGGTCCCGCGGACGTCTACAACATCAAGTCCGAATACTCCCGCGCGATCAACGACATCCCCACCCGCTTCACCATCGCCGGCACCTACGAGCTTCCCGTCGGCCGCGGACGCCAGTTCCTCGGCGGCTCCAGCAAGTGGCTCGACATGGCAGTCGGCGGCTGGAGATTCAACGATGTGATGATCGTGCAGTCCGGCGCTCCGCTCGCCGTATCGCAGGGCAACGTCAACACCTCCTTTGGCAACTCCTCCACGCGGCCCAACCTTACCGGCGTCAACCCCTGCCTCTCCGGCTCTCCGGAAGGCCGCCTCAACAACTACATCAGCGCGGCCGGCTACACCGCAGTCAAAACGGGCTACACCGGAAATGCGCCACGAACCAGCAACTGCTACGGCCCCGGATATCTCAACACGGACCTCTCCCTCAACAAGATCTTCAACGTCACCGAGCGCGTTCACGCGGAGTTCCGCGCCGAAGCCCTCAACGCCTTCAACACCCCGCAGTTCAACGGGCCTACCCTGGCCGCCGACTCGAGCAAGTTCGGCCAGATCACCGGCACCCTCGGCTTCCCCCGTCTCGTCCAGCTCGGCGGACGCCTCACCTTCTAACCGGCTCCGAACGCAATGCGGCGGGGCATGGGTCCATCCCATGCCCCGCTTTACTATGTTCGTACCTGGAGATCCGCTCGATGCGCCGCACGCCCGCACCCCACCCCATGGAC
>JALYIA010000043.1 GCA_030776065.1 Acidobacteriota bacterium | reverse complement strand
GCGCTGAACTGCCGGCACCCTCCCGCCGATAGATGCTCCAGGCCATGTCTACCCACTGCTCGTCCCCCTCCCCGCGTCTCATCGACTCCATCCGCGTGAACTGGCACGAGCCCCCGCGCTCCTCCCTCGCCCAGCCCCTGCACCGCGAGGACCCCTGCCCCGTGCTGCTGGGCGACAGCCTCGCCGCACGCCGGCTGCACTCCCAGGTCGAGCGCATCGCTCCCTACTTCCGCAAGGCGCTGGTGCGCGGCGAAAGCGGCTCCGGAAAGCGTCTGGTCGCGCAGGCGCTCCACGCGCTCAGCCGCACCAACGGCCCCTTCGTCCCCTGCAACGCCTCCCGCCTCGCCGAGGCCCTCGCAGCCGACCCCCGCGCGCCCGAGCCTCTCAACCTCCTCGCCTCCGCCCGCGGCGGAACCCTCTTCCTCGAAGAGCTCGGCGAGGTGCCGTACGCCCTCCAGCCAGCCCTGGTTCGCTTTCTCGCAGACTCCGGCTCCGTCCCCAGGGACCGCGCCCAGCCCTCCCCCACACCCTTTACCCTCGATCCCCGCCGCACCGTCCGCCTCGTCGGCGCCACCTGGAGAGACCTCCGCACCCTGTCGTCCATGGGCCGCTTTCGCACGGACCTCTACGCCGAGTTCGCCGTCGTGGAGGTCATCGCGCCTCCGCTCGCCCAGCGCATCCCCGATCTCCCGCAGCTCGCCGAGTGGACCCTCAAGGCCCTCGGCCACGCCACCGGACACCCCCCCAAGGCGCTCTCGCCCCTGGCCCTCGCCGAGCTTGCCGCGCGCCCCTGGCCCGGAAATCTGCGCGAGTTCGAGCAGGTCATCGCAGACGCCGACGCCCGCTGCGAAGGCTCCGTCATCGAGCCGCGCCACCTCCCCCCAACCGCCTCCTCCCCAGCCCCCGCCGAAAGACCGCCCGACCCCACCCCGAAGCCCCCCGCCGAGCGCCTCCAGGACGTCATCCACCAGCACGTCGTCGACGTCCTCACCCGCTGCGGAGGAAACAAGCTCCGGGCCGCCGAGCTGCTCGGCATCAGCCGCTCCACCCTCTACCGCATGCTTGACGCCGGCCCGGGCACCCTCTAACCCACGCCCGCCGCACCGGCCCGCCGCCCGCCCGCGAACACCGAACCGTTACACTTGCCAGATGCCTTCGCTCCCTCCCCGCTCCGCCACGCTCGCCTCGCTCGGCGCCGCTCTCATCCTGCTCGCCTCCCGCCCCGCCCCCGCCCAGAAGCCCCTCCCCATCGTCCCCCCGGCCGAGCGCACCGGCGACCCCGCCACCCGCTCCCGCGATCTCGCCCGCCTCTTCGACGAGATGTGGCAGGACCGCCTCAAGCACGAGCCCGAGTACGCCACCTACCTCGGCGACAAGCGCTACGACGACCTGCTCTCCGACCCCTCCCCCCGCGCCGTCAACGACGCCCTCGCGCGCGGCCGCGGCTACATCGAGCGGCTCGCCATGATCGATACCAGCGGCCTCACCCCGCAGGAGAAGCTATCCGCCGAACTCGCCCTCCGCGACCTCGTCGACCAGCAGGAGGCCGCGCCGTTCAAGGAGTGGGAGATGCCCGTCACCCAGTACGCCGGCCTCCAGCTCGACCTCCCCCAGCTCGCCGAACACACCCGGTTCGACGCCTCCGAGGACTACGCCCACTACCTCGCCCGCCTAGCCCGGATCCCGGAGTTCTTCACCCGCACCATCGCCAACATGCAGTCCGGCATCGACGACCACCGCACCCCGCCCGCCTACCTGATGGAGAAGGCCCTCGCCCAGACCGAGGCCATCGCCGCCATGAAGCCCGGCGACACCCCCTTCGCCCTCCCCCTCAAGCGCTTCCCGAAGACCGTCCCCGCCGCCGAACAGAAGCGCCTCTCCGACGCCCTGCTCAACGCCATCACCATGCAGGTGCTGCCCTCCTACGCCCGCTTCGCCAGGTTCCTCCGCACCGGCTACATCCCCTACTGCCGCAAGGATCCAGGCGTCTGGGCCATCACCGACGGCGGCGCCTTCTACGCCTTTCGCGTGCGGCAGTCCACCACGCTCGGCAAGACCCCCGCCGAAATCCACGCCCTCGGCCTCAAGGAGGTCGCACGCGACGAGGCCGAGATGCTGGCCATCGCCCGGAAGCTCGGCTTCCCCGACCAGAAGAGCTTCAACGCCGCCCTCAAGGCCAATCCAAAGCTGCGCCCCGCCTCCTCAGACGCCCTCCTCGCCGCCTACACCACCTACCTCGCCCGGATGAGCCCGCGCCTTCCCGAGCTCTTCGGACGCCTGCCCCAAGCCAGGCTCGAGGTCGTCCCCATGCCGGACTACATGGCGCCCAACCAGCCCCAGGCGTTCTACGACCAGGGCACGCCCGACGGCAAGCGTCCCGGCAACGTCGATGTCAACCTCTACCAATGGGCCGGCCGCTCGCTCGCCGACGTCGAAGCCGTCGCCTACCACGAAGGCCTCCCCGGACATCACCTCCAGATCTCCATCGCGCAGGAGCTCACCGGACTCCCCGAGTTCCGCCGCCAAAGCTACTACACCGCCTTCACCGAGGGCTGGGCCCTCTACTCCGAACGCCTCGGCAAGGAGATCGGCTTCTATCAGGACCCCTACTCCGACTACGGCCGCCTCGAAGCCGACATGTGGCGCGCCATCCGCCTCGTCGTCGATACCGGCGTCCACTCCCAGCACTGGACCCGAGAGCAGATGGTCGACTTCTTCCACCAGCACTCCACGCTCGACGAGACCAACATCCAGTCCGAGGTCGACCGCTACATCGCCTGGCCCGGACAGGCTCTCGGCTACAAGATGGGCCAGCTCAAGATCCTCGAACTCCGCGACCGCGCCGTCACCGCCCTCGGCCCGAAGTTCGACCTCAAGGCCTTCCACGACCTCGTCCTGGACTCCGGCGCGCTGCCGCTGGATGTGCTCGAACAGCAGGTCGACGCCTGGATCGCCGCCCGCAAGGCCGCACCCGCCGGCCCCAAACGATAATCGCTCCCGGCCGCGGTACCCCGCATACACCGCCGCGGCTCGAAGCCCGTGGCTCGAGCGCGCGGTCACGGCCCTCGCCCGCTAACCCGCGCAGCCTACTTCTTCACAGCGGCCTACTTCTTCGCAAACGAGCGCACCAGGTAGACCACGTTCCACACCGCCTCGGACTTCATCCGCGCACCCTCACCCGGCATCTGCCCCTTGCCGTTCTGGATCACGTCGAACAGCTGCGCATCCGTCAGCCCCGTCAGCGACGCGGGGTCCGTGTAGTCCTTCAGCGTAAGCTTCATGTCCGCTACAAGCTCGCCCTTGCCGTCGCCCGAAGCCCCATGGCACATGGCGCAATCCATCGCGTACATCTTGCGCGCGTGAGCCAGGGACTCCGGCGTAACCTTGCCCGGAGGAGGCGGCACGGGCGAAGCAGCCTGCGTAGCCGGAGCAGCCTGCGCAACCGGAGCGGCGGGAGCGGACGAAGCAGCGGGAGCGGACGAAGCCGCCTGCGCAGCACTCGCCGCCGCAGCGGACGACCCTCCCGGCCCCCCCGACAGCACGGCCAGCACAACCATCGCGGGTCCCAGCAGCATCACCTTCAGCATAAGTGCCTCCACGTACGGGCGGCGCCATACTATGCCTCCAGACCGAAAAGCGAAAGCCCCTGTCGCCGCACCGCGCCTTCCCCGGCCCCGCTCACCCGGCAAGGGTCACCCGCCCCATCCCTCCCGTACCCGGCTCACCGGGCGCATTTTGCCCACACGGCGCATCCCTGCGAAAACGGCGCATCCCGCCGAAACCTTGTCAAGCCCCCAAACCACCTAACTCCTTCATTCCAATCGAAATATAGTTGGCCGTTTCACCCCCCTCCATCCTGTATACTGGAACTACAGCAAACAATTGGGGAGAACAAAACCGCCCCCGCGTCGCCCGCGGTCCGCATCCCCTTTGTTTTCTTATTTTTACCCGCAACCTACGCCGAATCTTATATTTACAAGGGTGGTCCAGCGTAACTATTTCCAAGGAAGGGACTTACGAATACCCACCCCCAGGGGGGGGTGGGGGGACACCACCCGGGCAGGACACACACCCGGCGCAGGACACACCCGGCCCCCGCGCCGTCCGAGCAACACCGCACCTAAAGCGTGAACAGAGCCAGCGACGCCGCCGCAACCGTCTGCACCGAGCCCGACGCCGGCTTCGCCTCCGCCACCCGAACCTCCCTCGCGGTCAGCGACCCGGCCGTCGTCGTCTGGAGCGAAGCAGGAGCCGAGGGCAGGCGCAGCGTCAGCGGTCGTCCGGCGTCCTTGTTCACCACGCCGATCAGCTGCCGCCCATCGGTCTGCTTCGCCGCATACACCGTCGCGTTCGTGCCTCCCGTCTCAAGCTCCGTCGGGATCATCGTCGCCCCCGCGAACTGCTGCGCGAACCGCATCCCGAAGGAGACCGGTTCGGCCACGTACCGGTCCCCGATGTGCGCGATCGGCGTGTAGTACGGGTGCGGATGCGTCGCCGGATCGTCCCCGCGCGTCACGTCGACCAGGTCGTCGCCCGGCAGCTTGCCGCCCAGCGAGTTCGCCACCATCTGGCCGTCGCCGCCGTGCAGGTTCACCCCGGCGTAGCCCAGCGACGCGAGCGTCAGGCAGTAGTCCGCGGACCACAGCGCTGACGCGAAGACGTCCGACACGCCCGGCTTGCCGCCGCGGTAGCACGTGTTGCCCTCCGTCATGCGCCACGCCGTGTGCAGCCTGCCGGCCGCCTCGCGCACCAGCCCGGCGTCCCGCTCGACCACGGGGTTGTGGCGGAGAATCCGCTCGATCGTCATGTCGGGATTCGAGGGCGGCCCGCCCACATAGTAGTGGTGCGTCAGGCAGGCGATCCGGCCGCGGATCGGGTCCGACGCAAGCCGCGCGCCGATCGTCGTGAACCACTGCGCGTTCGACGCGATGTCCGGCATCCCGAAGCGTGCGTTCGGGACGCGCGCCAGGATCGCCTTGGCAAAGGTGAACCACTCGTCCAGGAACGCGTCCGCCGTCCATGTCTTCGGGTCGCGGATCGTCGTGCCGAAGCGATCGGCCTCATTGCCCACCTGGAAGTACTCGAGCGTCGGACCCAGCGCCTCCGCCACAAACGCCGCCTCCGCCGCGGCCAGCGCCGGGGTGTTGGTGCCGAGGTTGATCCCGTACAGGCAGCTCCAGCCCGTGGCGTCCAGAAACCCGCGGAGGTTGTGGACAGCCTCCGGCGTCACCGCGTACGAGAGGTTCGGATTCGGATCGCCCACCTTGTACTCCCGCTGCGCACGCGGCGGCGCCACCGAGCCCGGCGTCGGCTTCCAGAAGCCGTAGTCCGACGTATTGCCGCCCAGCCGCAGAACGCCGCGCGGCGAGAGCTCCTTCATCCGAGCGACCAGGCCCGTGTTCGCCGGAGAGAAGAAGCTCGGCTCGGAGAGCTGCTGCGTCTCGTACGACAGCCCGATGAAGCCGCGCGGAACGGCCGGGCCGCTGCGGTCCGGGTGCAGCGTCAGCTTCGCGACCGCCGCGCCGCTTTGGACACTCGGCGCCCCACTCTGCACACTGGCCGCGGCGCTTTGGGCAAGGCTCTTCAGGCTGGCGGCCGAGGCAAGGCTCGTCAGAACAAAACGGCGGCGGTCCATCGTACGCATGGGCAGAAGCATACGGGCCGCGCCGTGCGGAGGCAAGCCGTGCGGAGGCAAGCCGTCCGAAGGCAAAACGACGCGGCCGCAAAGCGTCCCGGCTCCAGGCGACCCGCCCCACACGGACACCTTTCGTTCCTCTTTCCGGCAAGATCTTGCGCATGACCGAACCGCGCATCGCGAGCGGATCGCAGAACCCGCGCCCAGCGCGGCGATCCGAACCAGCCGCGGATGGCACGGCAATTGCATAGTTCAGGTCGTGACCACGCGCAGAAGTGTGCGTGGGCCGTAAGGGGTCGTCCGCCGGCATCACCGCAAACCAGGCTTTAACTTCGACCGCCTCCGCAGGGGCGGTCCTTTTTTTGCGACCGCCCAGAGCTGCCACGGGCCCCTCGCCCGCTACTCCGCGACCACCGGGTTCCGCAGTTCGCCGATCCCCTCGATCCGGATCACCATCTCGTCCCCCGGCCTCAGCCAGCGCTGCGGAGAGCGGCCCATGCCTACCCCGGGAGGCGTTCCGGTCGAGATCACGTCGCCCACCTCCAGCGGCACGATGCCCGAGATGTACTCGATCAGCCGCGGGATGCGGAAGATCAGCAGGCTCGTGTTGGAGTCCTGTAGCACCTCGGCCGACACCGTGATCTGGATGCCGAGCGCGTGCGCGTCGCCCACCTCGTCCTTGGAGACGATCCACGGCCCCATCGGCGTGAAGCTCGGAAAGCTCTTGCCCAGACTCCACTGCGAGGTGGAGAGCTGAATGTCCCGCGCGCTCACGTCGTTCACGATGGTGTACCCGAAGATGTGCTCCTCCGCCTGCGCCGCGGCGATCTTGTACCCCGCGCGGCCGATCACCACGGCGAGTTCGGCCTCGTAGTCCACCTGGGAGCTCGCCGCCGGCAGCACCACCGGCGCCTCCGGCCCCACCACCGACGAGGACAGCTTCAGAAACACCGTCGGCACCGCCTGCACCTTCATGTTGGATTCGACCGCATGCTCCTGGTAGTTCAGCCCGATGCCGAAGATGCGCGGCGGCCGCGCGATGGGCGCCACCAGACGCGCGGCGGCGAGCGCGACCGTGCCCCGGCGCCCTGCACAGTCTGCCTGCACGCTGTGCGGCGCGGCCACAAAGGCAAGCGCGTCGGCAAAGCCTTCGCCCGCGAGATCGACGATGCGGTCGTTGACGACAAGCCCCGCGCGCGGGGCCTTGTCTCCTTCAACAAAGGTCACAAGCTTCATTCGGACTCCTTCCACGCCGCGCCGCCGGGAAACGTGTACGCCGCCAGCGACTCGGGTTTCATCTGGATACTGTAGCCCGGCGTGCGGGGCAGCCGGTACGCCCCGCGCACGATGCGCACGGGCGAAAGGAAGTGCTCGTGAAGATGGTCGACGAACTCGATCACCCGATCCTCGAGCGAGCACGAGACCCGCAGGAAGTCGAAGACCGAAAGGTGCTGGACGTACTCGCACAGACCCACTCCGCCGGCGTGCGGGCACACCACCACGCCGAACTTCGCGGCCAGCAGAAGGATGGCCAGGTTTTCGTTCACACCGGCCACGCGGCAGGAGTCGATCTGGCACACGTCGATCGCACCCGCCTGCAGCAGCTGCTTGAACATCACGCGGTTGTGGCAGTGCTCCCCCGTCGCGATCCGGATGGGCGAGACCTCGCGCCGGATCCGCGCGTGCCCCAGGATATCGTCCGGATTGGTCGGCTCCTCCATCCACCACGGATCCGCCGCACCAAGCATCCGGGTGCGGAGGATGGCCTCCTCCACGCCCCACTTCTGGTTCGCGTCCACCATCAGCTTGTTGGTCCAGCCGATCTCTTCGCGCATCAGCAGCGCGCGGCGGAGGTCGTCTTCCGCGTCGCCGCCCACCTTGAGCTTGAAGTGCGTCCAGCCCTCCGCCAGCCCCTCCCGGCACAGCCGGCGTACCGTCTCGTCGGAGAAGCCGAACCAGCCCGCGGAGGTGGTGTACGCGGGATAGCCCGTCTGCTCGAGCGTCGCCAGGCGATCCGCGACCGAGCTGCGGCTGCGCGTGAGAATCTCGCGCGCCTCCTCGCGCGTCAGCGCGTCGTCGATGTAGCGGAAGTCGATCGCCGACAGGATCTGGTCGGCCGGCATCTCGGCCAGCAGCTGCCACAGCGGCTTGCCCTCCACCTTCGCCCACAGATCCCACACCGCGTTGATCAGTGCGCCCGCAGCCACATGGATCACGCCCTTCTCCGGACCCAGCCAGCGGAACTGGCTGTCATCGGTCAGCAGGCGCGAGAAGGCGCACAGGTCCCCGGTGATCGAACCGAGCGTCCGCCCGGTCGCCTGCCTCGCGAGATACTCGAGCGCCAGCACGCACAGCTCGTTGCCGCGGCCCAGCGTGAACGTCAGCCCATGGCCTTCGTGCGGCCCATCCGTCTCGAGGATGCAGTACGCGGCGGAGTAGTCGGGATCCTTGTTGACCGCGTCCGAGCCGATGCTCTCCCGCGAGGTGGGAAAGCGTACATCCAGCACACGCACGGCGGTGATGCGAATCTCGTTCACTGCGGCTCCTGTTCGTTCGGTCATGGGGTTCGCGCTCAGGCTGCGGTCCATCCGCCGTCGATGGCGAGAACCGCGCCCTGGATGAACTCGGCCTCCCGGCTGCACAGGTAGCGCACCATGGAGGCGACGTCCTCCGGCGTGCCCAGACGGCCCACGGGCTGCCGCGCACGCAGCTCTTCGCGGACCTTGTCCTTCTCGTGAGCATGGTACTTCTCGAGATAGCCCTCGACGAACGGCGTCTGCACCGTGCCCGGAGCGATGCAGTTGGACCGGAGCTGCTGCGGGTAGTCGACTGCGATCTGGCGTGTCATCGCGATGACCGCCCCCTTGCTCGCGCAGTAGGCGAAGCGAAGCTTGACCCCCACCTGTCCCGCGACCGACCCGATATTGACGACCGAGCCGGGCGTGCCGGTGCGCTCGTGCGACGCGAGCAGCAGAGGAAGCAGCGCCCGCGTGACCAGGTAGACGGAGCGGACGTTGACGCGCATCACGCGGTCGAAGTCCTCCTCGGAGGTGTCGGCCAGGCTCCCCACCAGCCCGATCCCCGCGTTGTTCACCAGCACGTCCAGCTTCGCGATCGAGGCGCGCGCGGCCTCGATCGAGGCTCCCGCGGTCACGTCCATCGAGAGCGCACGCGCTCCCGGAAGCTCCCCCGCGAGCGCCTCCGCGGCGGCGAGGTTGAGGTCCGCGATCACAACC
>JALYIA010000042.1 GCA_030776065.1 Acidobacteriota bacterium | reverse complement strand
GGGGCCCGCGCCGGCGTACCACTGGGAGACGCGGGCGTAGAGGTCCCAGCAGACGAAGTCGATGCGCTCGCCGGCGTGCTCGAGCCGGGCGAGCAGCTCGCGGGTGGAGGCGAGCGTGCGTCCTTCGAGGTGGACGAGGCCGACGACCACGTCGGCTACCTGGACGCCGGTGTTGTCGATGTAGTTCTGGACGCCGACGGGGTAGCCGGTCTTGTAGGCGTCGGGGCGGAGCAGCCGCTGGAAGCTGTCGCCGAGGATGGCGTTGCGGAGGTGCCCGATGTGCGCGGCCTTGTTCGGGTTGATGCTGGTGTGCTCGACGAGGCGGAAGCCGGGGCCGCCGATGTCGGCGTGGACGTCGGCGGCGATGCGGCGGACGGTGGCTGCGCGGTCGAGCCGGACGTTGAGGTAGCCGGCTCCGGCGATCTCCACCGAGGCGACGCCGGGCAGCCGGGAGAGGTCGGCGTTGAGCTCCGCGGCGAGCTCGGCGGCGATGGCGCGGGGCGCCTTGCGGAGGCGCTTGGCGAGTTCGAAGGCGACGGGCAGGGCGAGTTCGCCCATGGCGATGGCGGGGGGCTGCTCGACGGCGAGCTGAGGGAGAGTGAGGCCGTAGGTGGTCTGGAGGACGTCGTCGATGCGTGCTTTGAGGGCGAGCTGGATGGTGCGATACATCGTGAGGGTCACCGTGCGGAGGGACGTTGTTGCGCCGGCGGGAGGCGCGGCGTGGACTACCCCCCCCCCGAGCGGGCTAATCCCGCAAATATTTGGAAACAAATGAGTTGCGGGTAGGGCTCGAGGTAAAAATAAGATTTCAGGAGGGTTACGGGCAAAAATAAGAAAACAGGAGACTTACGGCGGCGGACGGAGGAGAGGGTACACCCGTGTCGTGCGTCCTGCGCCTGAACTCTACTCTATATCCAGTGTAGCAGGGTGGGCATAACTAAACGCCCGTCTATTTTCAGGTTTATCCCGTTTGGAATGTGGGGGATGCGATTTTGGGGGGCTTGACAGGATTTTCGCGGGCGCGGACCTGCACCCGGGCCCTCACCACTCAGCCCGTCCGCCGGGTCCGGGTGCGTGGTGCGGGGGGTTGGTTCAGCGCTTGAAGGAGAACTTCTTGTGGGCGAAGTAGCTGTAGCAGGCGATGAGCGCCGAGTTCAGGATGCCGGCCAGGATGGGAGGCGCATTCGGAGGCAGCATCTTGAAGAGCAGGAGGAACTTAGTCGCTACGGGCACGATCACCAGCGTCGCCGGGAAGGCGGCGCTGTAGACCGCAAAGCAGCGCAGCCACTCCTTCAGGTAGTTGCCCTTGGTCTTGAAGACAAAGTGCTTGTAGCAGAGGAAGGCCACGGTGATGCCGATCGGCTGGGAGACGATGGTCGAGATCTCGGCGATCAGGGGCTTGCCACGGTGCGGCAGCAGCCGGGCAAACAGGATCACGAAGCCCGAGTACAGCACCAGCGCGAAGACGGTGTTGAACCCGCCCACCATGAGGAAGCGGATCACCTCGCCGGTGGGCAGCATGCGCCGCAGCGCAGCGAACGGGCCGTGCGCCTGCGGGTCCGGCGGGGTGTCGTCGGAGAGCAGGGAGTGATGGTGGTGGTGGGGTTCGGTGGCGCTCACTGCGTCCATTCTATGGGTTTGGGCGGAGGTGCGCGCGGGTGTCGCCTGCTCCTCGGCTGTCTCGTGGGTCTCGGGAGTCAAGGTGGTCATGGGGGATAGGATGCGCGGCGGCCCGGGAGGATGGGTGCGGGGGGCAACGGTGCGGCGGTTCAGGCGGTGGTGAGCATGGTCTCGGTGACGGCGGCGAAGCTCTCGTCGAGCAGGCGGAGCGCCTCGTCGACGTCGGACCTGCCGATGTTCATGGCGGGGGACATGCGGAGGACGTTGTTGTACATTCCTCCCTTGCCGATGAGCAGGCCGCGTTCTCGCGCGGCTTCGAGCATGTGGTTGGCGAGCGCGGGGGCGGGCTCCCTGGTGACGGGATCGGAGACGAGTTCGAGGGCCTGCATGAGGCCCATGCCGCGGACGTCTCCGATGACGGGGTACTTGCGCTGGAGCTCTTCGAGGCCGGCGCGGAGGTAGCTGCCGACGGTGTCGCAGTTGCGGATGAGGTCGTCCTCTTCGATGAGGTCGATGACGGCCTTTGCGGTGACGCAGGCGACGGGGTTGCCGCCGAAGGTGGCGATGGTGGGTCCCTGGCAGGCGTTGGCGACCTCGGGTGTGGCTACGGTGAGGCCGATGGGGAAGCCGTTGCCGAGCGACTTGGCCGCGGTGAGGATGTCGGGCTCGACCTCCCAGTGCTCGATGCCGAACCAGCCTTTGCCGGTTCGTCCCCAGCCGGTCTGGACCTCGTCCGCGATGAAGTCTCCGCCGTACTTCTTGACGATGGAGAAGGCGAGCTTGAAGTACTCCCTGGGCGGGGTGATGAATCCGCCGACGCCCTGGATGGGCTCTGCGATGAAGCCGGCGATGGCGCCGGAGGTGGAGGCCTGGATGACGGCTTCGATGTCGTTTGCGCAGGCGACTTCGCAGGTGGGGTAGGTCTTGCCGAGGGGGCAGCGATAGCAGTAGGGGTTCATGGCGTGGACGATGCCGACCTGGTAGGAGGCCTTGCGCCAGGCGGCGATGCCGGTGAGCGAACGCGTCATGTTGGAGCGGCCGGAGTAGGAGTGGCGGAGGGCGACGATTTCGAGGTTGCCGGTGTGCATGCGGGCGGAGTCGATGGCGGTCTCGTTGGCCTCGGTGCCGGAGGTGGTGAAGAAGGACTTCTGGAGTCGGCCGGGGGTGATGCGGGCGATGGTTTCGGCCAGCTCCGCCATGGTCCGGTTGGGGTAGAGGGTGGAGGTGTGGCCGAGCTTGTCGATCTGCGCCTTCTGGGCGGCGGCGATGCGGGGGTTGGCGTGGCCTACGCCTACGGTGACGATGCCGCCGAAGAAGTCGAGGTATCGCTTGCCGTCCACGTCCCAGAGGTGCTGCATGAAGCCGCGGTCGAGGGGGAGGGGGTCTGCGAAGTAGTGGGCGACGGAGGGGTAGACGTACTGCTGCTGCTTGCGGACGATCTCGTGGCGATCCATTTCGTGGGGATCCATGCGGCGGCTCTCCTGCCCCGAAGTAAAGGTCTACTATACCGTGGGCGCGGGGGGAGGCCGGATGGGGTTGGGGAGGCGAAGAGTGCGGCCTGGCGAGGGTGGCGGGAGCCGGTAGGATTGGGTGTGGCAGCCGGGGTCGAAGGCTGAATTCATACGGGCAAGGGAGCGGCGGGACGACTTGGCGACACTGGCGGCACCACGTCTTCCGCTCGATCGGCACGAACCCGCGCCGGGAGAGGACAGGCGCGCGCTGCGGGGCTGGGCGTGGGGCACGGCGGCGCTTGCGGGGTGGGCGTTTGCGCTGAACGGGTACCATCCGTACGCGGAGGATGGCGGGCTGTACGTGGCGGGGGTGAAGCGGCTGCTGGATCCGGCCCTGTTTCCGCGGGGCACGGAGTTTGTGCTGGAGCCGGGCCGCTACTCGGCGTTTGCGTGGGTGGTGGCGGGGCTGGTGCGAGCGGTGGGGCGGCTGGCGGGCGGGGACGCGGGCGCGGTGCTGCCGTGGGTTCTGGTTGGGCTGCACCTGGGGACGGTGTGGGCGACGCTGTTCGCGGGGTCGCTGCTGGCGAGGCGACTCTTCCCTGCCCGCAGGCGCGCGCAGGCGGGGGCGGTGCTGCTGCTGGCGTGCTGGCTAGGGC
>JALYIA010000041.1 GCA_030776065.1 Acidobacteriota bacterium | reverse complement strand
CGAAGCCAGAGAAGAATAAGCACCGTCGCAGGCGATACCCACAGAGGCAGCACCATGGCGAAGACGTTTACAGAAGCAGCAGAACAGCAGGCAACGGGACTGGACCGCGTGAAGCGCGCTGGCTCCGGGGACAGCGCACCCTCCAAAGGTCTTGCCCTGGGCGGACAGCCCGAGCGGCTGCGTAGCTTCCTCACGGACGTTCGCGCCGAGATGCGCAAAGTAGTCACCCCGACGCGGGAAGAGGTCAAATCGACTACCGCAATCGTTGTCGCGACGGTCTTCCTCTTCGCCGGTTACTTCGCCATCGTCGATTACGTCGTAGGTCAGGGCATCACGCGGCTGATTACACACTTTACCGCTCACTAACGTTCCGTTCGGCTCGCCGGACAGGCACGACAAAGGCAGCAAGAGTTCCACATGGTAAAAGAAGGCACACTTACGATGGCGGCAGACGAGCAGCTTCCCGAAGGGCAGAACCCCGAAGGCGAACAGCCTACGGAGCAGCTCGCGCCTCCGGTCAACGAGAACTTCAAGTGGTACATCATCCACGCCTACTCCGGCTTCGAGCGCAAGGTGCGCGAGTCGCTCGAGAGCCGGATCACCGCGTTCGGCCTGCAGAACCGCATCGGCCGCATCATGATCCCCACCGAGCCGGTCACCGAGCTGCGCAACGGCAAGAAGTACACGATCGAGCGCGTCTTCCTGCCCGGCTATGTGCTGGTGGAGATGGAGCTCGACAACGACCTCTGGCACGTCATCAAGAACACGCCGCGAGTCACCGGCTTCCTTGGCACCGGGGACAAGCCCGTCGCGCTCTCCGAGCAGGAGGTCAGCTCGATCCTCTTCCGCTCCGAGACCTCGAAGGACAAGCCTTCCATGAAGGTCAAGTTCGAGAAGGGCGAGCAGGTCCGCATCAACGAGGGTCCGTTCGCCAACTTCAACGGAGCCGTGGACGACGTGAACGAAGACAAGCAGACCCTCAAGGTGATGGTCTCGATCTTCGGCCGCTCCACCCCCGTCGAGATCGAATTCTCGAAGGTCGACAAGATGACCGAGTAGCACCCGCTTCTCCTACCGGCCGCCACACCGGCAGGGCAGTAGGACAGGTTTGCAACATCACTCAGCCACCGCGCCAGGCGCCGCGGCTAGAACGAATCAGAGGAAATCCCCATGGCACCGAAGAAGGTTACAGGACAGGTCAAGCTTCAGATCACCGGCGGAAAGGCCACCCCCGCGCCGCCGGTCGGCCCCGCACTCGGCCAGGCTCAGGTCAACATCATGGAGTTCTGCAAGCAGTTCAACGCACGCACCTCCACGCCCGAGATGACCGGCATGACCATCCCCGTGGTCATCACGGTCTACGCCGACCGTAGCTTCACGTTCATCACCAAGACGCCTCCGGCGCCCGTGCTCCTGCTCAAGGCCGCCGGCATTGAGAAGGGCTCCGGCACGCCGAACAAGGAGAAGAAGGGCAAGGTCACCGAGAAGCAGATCCTGCAGATCGCGACCCAGAAGATGCCCGACATGAACGCGAATACCGTCGAAGCCGCAGCAAAGACGATCCGCGGCACCGCACGCTCGATGGGCATCGAAGTCGTCGCCTGACAGCCCTGTAGCAGAGGCGCGCAGCCGAAGAGGGCGGCGCGCCTTTTTTGCGTCTCCTGGGCAACTGATAGAAGGCGGCAACCGGGTAGAAGCGGCAACTGGGTAGAAGCCGGTGATCACTCGTGCTCGGGCGCACAGCGCGTGCAGTTTGCAACGAACCCTCTACGCCGGGGATATACTCGCGCGCAGGGTTCTGTAGCTCCGGAGGAACATGACAACGGACGATGGCGCTACGCTCGTCATCGTGGCCAACCGGCCAAAGGCCGGCAAAGCCACTGATCTGCTGCAACTCACGCGAGAGCACGTGCCACTTTTGCGTGCCGAAGGCCTTGCCAGCGAAACGCCCGTTATCGCGGGCCAGGCCAGTGACGGCACGGTCGTGGAGGTCTTCGAATGGCTTCCAGGCGCAGTTGCCCGGGCCCACTCCAACCCCGCTGTGCTTGCGCTGTGGCAGAGATACGCCGACGTCTGCGAGATCGTCCCACGCGGCTCGTTGCAGGAAGCCTCCACCATGTTCGCATCCTTCACCCCACTGACTCTCTAGTACGCGTTTGCTTCCCCAGCACCCTATCGCCTCGTGCGCACGCAGGCCTGCTACCCAAACAACCTTTGTTGGCCGAACGCCATGACGCGCTGCGGCGCTTTGCGGATAGAATCTGCACCCGGATCCGAACCTGCAGTGACCGCACTGAGCCCGCCTGCATTCGCATGCCGGGACGTCTTCGGCACTCTCTCGGTTTTCATCTCGCGGGTCAGCAGCGCATCGTGCGATCGCTCGCGAAGCCCATACCGGCGGCATGCTCGCGCGACCGAAAGCGCAAGCTGCCGCCGATACGGTGGCGCGGCAAAGTCCGCCGCACCGAACCGTTGCTCATGGTCCGCGACCAGGGAAGGGAAATGCTCACGAACAAAGCTCAGATACGTAGGACGTGAGCAAGCTTTCAGGAACAGCGGATTACCCGCGAAGAACAGGGCTCCCGCTGCAGCGGACCGACGTGCCATTGCGTCGATCGCCTGGTCCGAATCTGTAATGCCCGGCAGCAGTGGGCAGCAGAGCACGCCCACTGGAATTCCTGCATCGCGCAGACGGCGCACCGCGGCGAAGCGGAGATCCGGCCGTGGGGCACGTGGCTCGAGCTTGCGGGCGAGTACCGCGTCATCTGTCGTGATGGTGATGTGAACGACGAGGGTGTTCTGCCGGGCAATCCGCTGGAGCAGGTCGATGTCCCGCTCGATCAGCCGCGACTTGGTGACAATTCCCAGGCGGAAGCCGCTTTTGCGGGCGAACACCTCGAGGATGCTGCGCGTAATCAGGGCGCGGCGTTCGATTGGCTGGTATGGATCCGTCGCGGTTCCCAGAGCGATCTCCAGGCCGGGATCAACCCGGCGCAGCTCCTGTTCCAGCAGCCAGGCCGCGTTCTGCTTCATAAAGATCACCCGGTCAAACGAAGTGGGATCGTGGAAATCCACCGGCTTCGGCCCGGACACCCATTCCGGACCGAAGCCAGCGCCAGGCACAGCACCCACCGCGCCATCTCGGGGAGCCGCGGAGGACCTCGGCGCCAGGAATTCGTGGGTATAGCGTGCATAGCAGTACTTGCAACCGAACTCGCAGCCGCGGTACGGGTTGATGGACAGGTCAAGAGACAGCTGACGCCTGGAGACGGACCGATTCAGAATGCTCCGAACCTGCATGGTTCGGAACTCCACCAGGTGACCATCTTCGGCGTGTTCTCCTTCGGCGGCGATCCTGGCAAGGCCTGTGAGCGGGGCTTTAAGGATCGGAAAAAGCGAGGCCGAGGAAGGATCTGGGTTATTCATCGGTCTGGCCTCCCTTATTCGCCTAATATTCGCCTAAGCGATGGATTGAGCCTATCGTGAATGAGGTTCAAGGTCAAGCAGTTTTCGCTTTTAATTCGCGTACCGCGGGTAAGAACACGAAAGGGAGAGCAGACGTTCGCTCTCCCTTTTCGACTTCGGCCTTCTGCTTGTCGGGTGGTCGGCTGATGCCGCGTTTCTGTCAGTTGGACAGGCTTCGTCCTTGCGCCTCGGACTGTATTCGCGAGCGATCAGGTGTACTTACGGAGGCGGTCGGCACCGAGTCAAAGCCTGCGTCCATAGCCTTCAGCAACTCCGCGTTGGCGGCGGCTGCCTCGGCCTCACGCTGCTCCTCCGGAGTCTCGGGAAGCCAGCGGTTGGCCTGCAGCCTGCCGATCGAGGTGTGAAGGCGGGTCAGCGTATCGGCCGAGCAGAGCGGAGCCTCCCACTGGAGAAACGAGGAATCCACAAGTTCCTTGGCCTTGGCCGCGGCGTTCAGCAGCCGCTCAATCGCCGGCCGCTCGGCTTCCGGGGCCGACCAGCGCGCCAGGCCAATCGTCTGGACGGCCTGTGCGTAAACCGATTGGCAGGGAACCTCACGCTGCCGCAGAGACCGACCCGGACCTTGGCCTGCCGCATCGTACGCGGCCGGAAACAACGCCAGAATGAAAGCGGTAGTCAGCAAAGGCTTTGTAGTCATGGTTCACCATTCCCTTTTGCCCGGTCGGGGTGATTCGAAGCTCTCTGTCTTCTGTGATGCGTATCGTCCGTTTAAAGGTGCCGCGTGAGTTACTAGCTGGTCTATGGAACTTTCGGGGTACACAGGCGCGGATCCGCCAGTGGCCCCATTCGGTAACGTGACGACCAAGTGCAAGTTTCCATATGATGTGTGCCAGTGGCATAGCGCACAGACGCCAGGCAGGCGTCACGCGCCAAGGAAAACATGAGCCGTATGGATTTACGCGAGTTTGGGGCGGCAATCGGAGCAGGCCTGCTGTCGTTCCCCGTGACCCACTTCCGCGACGACCTCGCGTTCGACGAGCGCCCGTACCGCGATCACATCGAGTGGCTGCTTGGCCACGGTCCTGCGGGGCTCTTCGCCGCCGGAGGGACGGGTGAGTTGTTTTCTTTGACGCCGTCCGAGTTCACCCGGGTGGTGGCTGCCGCCGCCGCGCAGACCGCCGGACGGGTCCCCGTCGTCGCCGGCTGCGGCTACGGTACCGCGATGGCCTGCGAGTTTGCGCGGGCCGCGGAAGGCGCAGGAGCAGACGGCATCCTGCTGCTCCCACCCTACCTGGTCAACGCCGAGCAGGCCGGTCTTCTGTCGCACATTCAAGCAGTCTGCGCCGCAACCAGCCTCGCCGTGATCGTCTACAACCGCGACAATGCCATCCTCAACGAAAACACGCTCGAACGCCTGTGCGCCTGCTGCCCCAATCTTGTCGGGTTCAAGGATGGTTGCGGCGACATCGAGTTGATGACGCGCATCTACGCGCGACTCGGCGATCGCCTCACCTACATCGGCGGTCTGCCCACTGCGGAAACGTTTGCCCTCCCATACCTCGAGATGGGCGTCACCACCTACTCCTCGGCTATCTTCAACTTTCTGCCGCAGTTCGCCCAACAGTTCTACGCCGCAGTCCGCCGCCGGGATCATCAGACGGTCTTCCGCGAGCTTCGTGACTTCGTGCTCCCGTACATCGACCTTCGCAACCGCCGCAAAGGCTACGCCGTTTCCATCGTGAAGGCTGGAATGCGCGTGGTCGGCCGGCCCGCAGGCCCGGTGCGCAGCCCTCTTACGGACCTCGACGCAGCCGAAATGGACATCCTCCAGAGGCTCATTGCAGACCGCACCTGAGCAGACGGAACCGGCTGCCGGCGCACGCGTCACGCATGTGCGGTACGGCATTCTTGCCATGCTCTTCGTTGCGAGCTGTTTCAGCTACGGAGATCGCGTGGCGCTCTCCATCGCTGGCACAGCCATGCAGCAGGAGTTGAAGCTTGACCCCATGCGGCTTGCCTGGCTGCTCTCCGGCTTCAGTTGGGCCTACGTCGCAGGGCAGCTGCCGTCAGGCGGCCTGCTCGACCGATTTGGCTCCAAGCGCGTCTACGGCCTCGCCATCGTTGCGTGGACGGTCTGCGCCTTTTTGATCGGTGTCGCCGGCTATCTGCGCATGGCCTGGGTCTTCACCGCCATCTTCAGCCTGCGGCTGCTCTCGGGACTGGCGCAGGCGCCGGTGTTCCCTGGCAACGGCAGAATGGTGGCCGCGTGGTTCCCGACCGCCGAGCGCGGCGGCGCCTCCGCCACCTTCAACGCGTCGCAGTACTTCGCGCTGGTAGCGTTTGCCCCGTTGTTCGGCTGGCTCACCCACACGCACGGATGGCGCGCCTGCTTCTGGTTCATGGGAGCCTTCGGTGCGCTGCTCGCCTTTTTGTGGTGGCGGCTGATCCACACGGTAACCGAACACCCCACCATCTCGGCGGGAGAGCTGACTCTGATCGAGAGAGGCGGAGGGCTCATCCATGTGGACCGCAAGGCCGGAGCCAACGCTCGTCCGTTCACCTGGGCCGGTGTCGCAGAGCTGCTGCAACAACGCATGCTGCTGGGGATCTACCTCGGCCAGTTCTGCATCAACACCCTGACGTATTTCTTCCTCACCTGGTTTCCCGTGTATCTCGTCCAGGCCCGCCATATGTCGATTCTGAAGAGTGGACTCGCAGCCGCAATCCCTGCCCTCTTCGGCTCTGCCGGCGGAGTTCTGGGGGGCATCACGTCGGACATGCTCTTGCGCAGAGGGCACACTCTCACCTTTGCGCGCAAGGCTCCCATCATTGCAGGTATGCTGCTTTCAGTCACGATGATCGCGTGCAACTACACCAACGGCCAGATGCTGATCATGATGTTGATGTCGCTCGCCTTCTTCGGCAAAGGCTTCGGCGCGCTCGGCTGGACCGTCATCGCCGACACCTCTCCCAAGGAGCTGATCGGACTGAACGGCGGGCTGTTCAATCTGTTTGGAAACGTCGCCGGCATTACGACCCCGCTGGTCATCGGATATCTGTTCCAGCGCACCGGCACCTTCGAAGCCGCTCTGCTCTTTGTCAGTGCAGCGGCCCTTGTGGCTATCTTCAGCTACCTTGTCATCGTGGGTCAGATTCGTCGGCTCGAGCTCCACCCACCCCAGCCCGAGGTGGCCTGATGCAGCCTCTATACGTTCAGGTGGATCCACGCGACAACGTGGCCATCGTTGTCAACGAAGGCGGTCTGCCCGCGGGCAGCCGCTTCCCCTCCGGCCTGGTGCTGCGCGACGCTGTTCCCGAGGCGCACAAGCTCTCTCTCTCCGAGATCCCGGCCGGGGGCCCTATCGTCCGATATGGCTCCACCATCGGCTACGCCAACGAGGCGATCCCGGCCGGCTGCTGGGTTCACGAGGAGCGCATGCGGATGCCCGCACCTCCTCCGCTCGACGCCCTTCCGCTCGCCACCGGGACACCCGCGCCGCTGCCGCCGCTCGAGGGCTATACCTTTCAGGGCTTCCTCAATGCGGACGGCACCGTCGGCACAAAAAACCTCCTCGGCATCACCACCACCGTGCAATGCGTCGCCGCGACGGTGGACTTCGCCGTCAAGCGCATCCGAACCGAGCTGCTGCCCCGCTACCCCAACGTCGACGATGTCCTCGCCCTGACCCACACCTACGGATGCGGCGTTGCCATCAATGCGCCGGGCGCCGAGATACCGATCCGCACCCTGCGCAACCTGAGCCTGCACCCCAACCTGGGCGGCGCGCCCATGGTGGTCAGCCTCGGCTGTGAGAAGCTTCAGCCCGCCCAGATGCTGCCGCCCGGCTCGCTCCCTATCCTCACCTCCATGCCGTACGTGGTTCGTATGCAGGATGAAGAGATCCATGGCTTCGGCGAGACCGTCGCAGCCATCATGCGGATGGCCGAGCTTCGCCTCGAACAGCTCAACCTCCGCACACGCACCACGCGGCCGGCATCGGACCTCGTCGTGGGCCTGCAGTGCGGAGGCAGCGACGCGTTCTCCGGAGTCACCGCCAACCCGGCTGTGGGCTTTGCCTCGGACCTGCTGGTCCGCGCGGGCGCCACCGTCCTCTTCTCGGAGGTAACGGAGGTTCGCGACGCGATCCACCTTCTCACTGCACGCGCCCGGAACGTCGAAGTCGCCCGCGCGCTTGTGCGCGAGATGGCATGGTACGACGAGTACCTGGCCCAGGGTGGCGCAGACCGCAGCGCCAACCCAAGCCCCGGCAACAAGCGCGGCGGCCTGACCAACATCGTGGAGAAGGCGCTCGGCTCCGTCGCCAAGGCAGGAGTCAGCGCCATCTCAGGCGTCTACGGACCCGGTGAGCGCGTCCGCACGCGCGGCCTCATCTTCGCGGCCACCCCCGCCAGCGACTTCGTCTGCGGCACCCTGCAGCTCGCTGCCGGCATGAACATGCACGTCTTCACCACCGGCCGCGGCACACCCTACGGTCTCTCGTTGGCTCCGGTCATCAAGGTATCCTCGCGTTCTCCTCTGGCTGCGCGCTGGCACGATCTTATCGATGTCGACGCCGGCACCATAGCTACGGGTGAGACCACCATCGAGTCCGTCGGAACCGCCATCTTCCAGCACATCCTCGAAACCGCAAGTGGAAGAAAGCCTACCTGGGCCGACCGCTGGAAGCTGAACAACGACGTATCCCTGTTCAATCCCTCGCCCATCACCTGAAATGAGTCGGCCTGCTTAAACATCCCGTTCACACTACGTTCGCCATCGCGTAACTCCCGGAACGTAGCGTCGGGGCATGCTACGAAAGACTCTTTGCGACGCACTAAGACTGGTGGCTGCGCTCTACATTCCCCTCTTCTGCCTCGCCCTGCACGCGCAGTACGACAACGGAACGCTGCTCGGCACCATACGCGACTCCACCGGCGCGCCCATCCCCTATGCCTCCGTTGTCGTGACCAATACAGCCACGTCGGTAACGGCTGAGTCGATGACAAACGGCTCAGGAGACTACGAGGTCCCATCCGTTCGCGTCGGCGTGTACTCGATCAAAGCCCATGCCACCGGCTTTTCGGACACGATTGCAGACGACATCACCGTCTCTGTAGGCGAGCGGCAACGCATCAACTTTACCCTGAAGGTAGGTTCAGCCCAGACCACCATCGAGGTCTCCGGCGTCGCCCTCCAGGTCGAGAGCGAAACCAGTCAGCGGGACCAGATCATCACCAGCTACCAGAGTGCCGCGTTCCCGCTGGTCACCCGCAACTACTCGGATCTGTTAGCCCTCATCCCGGGCTCGCGCCAGGCCCCTACATCCGTCTTCACCAGCTCCAGCAACTCTCTGGTTCGCGCCGGCTCGTTCAACGTCAACGGCCAGCGGTCGATGTTCAACAACTTCCTGCTGGATGGCCTCGACAACAACGCCTATGGCGAATCCAACCAGGGATTCGACAACCAGATCATCGCGGTTCCGCCCGATTCCGTCGCACAGTTCCAGGTCGTCACCAATAACGAGTCCGCCGAGTACGGGCGCGCCTCCGGGGCTACTATCAACGTGGCCTCGCAGTCCGGAACCAACAAGCTCCACGCGACCCTGTACGAATTCTTCCGCAACACCAGGCTCAACGCGCCCGGCTTCTTCAAGCCCACGCTCGTCGGCGGCTCCGGCATCTCGGTGCCTTTCCAGAAGCCCACCTTCAATCGCAACCAGTACGGCTTCAACATCGGCGGTCCTGTCCTCAGAAATAAGCTCTTCTTCTTCGTGGATTATGAGGGCTTCCGCCAGGTGCTCCGAACCCTCTCCGTGCTCACCCTGCCCACCCAGAACGAGCTCAACGGCATCTTCGTAGTGCCCGTTCGCAATCCCGTGACTGGCGCAATCTATAGCGCGAACACCCCGCTGCCTGCCGGCGCGATCAACCCGTTGTCAGCACAGATCGCCGGCTACTTCAAACAGATCGGAAGCCTGCCGATCTCCGGATTGGCAGCGACCGGAGTCGCCCAGAACGACTACAACGTTCTGGTCCCCTTCCATGACAACGCAGACAAGGGCGACGTCCGCGTTGACTGGCAGATAGCCTCCACACGATCCGCCTTCCTGCGCGTCAGCGACCGCAAGGAGAACGCCATCAACTCCGCGTCCATCCCCATCCCGCTTGACGGGCAGACCAACGGGCACATCCGTGTTCTCGACCAGCAGATCGCCCTCGGTTTCACGCAGATCTTCGGCTTGAGCAAGGTGCTCGACGCGCGCCTTGGCCTGGACCGCACCAAGGCGGGCAAGTACAACCTCTCGATCGGCAACACGGCCTTCTCCACGCCGGGCACATCCAGCTACATCCCCGGTCTTCCCTCCAATCCTGCTGTGGCCGGGGGGCTTCCCTCCATCAATATCAGCAACTTCTCCGGCTTCGGCCGCCAGGGAACGAACCCGCAATGGCAGAATCCCGCACTGCTGGACCCCAAGCTGAACCTGACCTGGGTGAAGGGAGATCACTCGCTCAAGTTCGGTTACGAATATGAGCGCGTCTGGATGGCCGTCAACGACAACAACCCACTCTACGGATCGTTCACCTTTGGTGGCGGCTACAGCCTCTGCAACGCAAACGTACTCACGAACTCCAGCGTCAACTGCCCCAAAAACGCCAGCAGCCAGCCCTACACCTCGGTCGTCGCCGACAACTATTTCGCCGACTTCCTCTTCGGGACCAGCAGTGCCTACCAGCTGGCGAACTACTTCGTCGCGCACCTCACGCGGAACATGCACTTTGCGTACGCCCAGGATGACTGGAAGGCGACCCCGAATCTGACGCTCAATCTAGGCCTGCGGTGGGAGTACGCCTCTCCCTATGGAGAGCTCTACAAGCAGGTGTCGAACTTCGATCCCGATACCCAGACCGTACTCACCACCTCTCCCGGTGCGGTCGCGGGCAACGGGATCACGCCCGTCTCCGCTGGCGGTGTCTACGGCATGTCGCTCGTCAACCCGGACTTCAAGGACTTCGGCCCCCGGGTCGGCTTCTCGTACAGCATCAATCCCAGAACCGTTGCCCGGGGCGGCTTCGGGATCGCCTACAGCCACTACACCCGCGCGGGCTCCGGAGACATTCTCGGCATCAATGCACCCCAGGCGCAGTTCGCCTCAGTGGTCCAGCCCGCACCCACCACCAGCAACCACTGCTCCACTCCGCTACCCGCGCAGATTATCCCGATCGGCAGCACCGCGCCCTCCTGCTACGCGACCGCGGATCAAGGCTATCCGTCGGGCCTGGTTACCAGCTTCAATCCCGCGACGGACAACATCACCTATATCCCCAAAAATTCAAAAGACAGTTACGTGGAGAGTTACTTTGTAAGCGTGCAGCGGCAACTTGCGCGGAACAGCCTGCTGGACATCGCCTACGTGGGAAACCATGGCCTTCACCTCGAAGGCTTCCTGAGCGCCAATCAGAAAGACCCGTCCAAGGGATTCGCTCGTCCGTTCGCAAACTGGCCGTCCGATATCACCGCCGCCGTCAACGAGTTCTACTCCAACTTCAACTCGCTTCAGGTGAAGTATGAGCAGCGGATGCTCGGCGGTCTCACGCTGCTGAACTCCTTCACCTGGGAGCACGCGCTCGACAACGCCAGCGCTTCGCTCGAGGGCAACACCCCCTCGCCGCAGAACGCCTACAACCTTTCCGCCGATTACGCACAGTCGGACTACAACCTGCCCATCGCAAACAGCACCAGCCTCGTCTACGAGCTCCCCTTCGGTCGCGGACGGCGCTTCCTCAACTCGCCCAACTGGATCGCCCAAACTCTTGTTGGAGGTTGGCAGGTATCGGCCATCAACAGCGCTCAGTCCGGCACACCCTTCAACCTCACCTACAATCCGAACAGCGCCCAGCAGCTGTCCCCCCAGATCTCAGCGACCTACCGGGGGGCCAACGAGTATCGTCCCAATCGCGTCCCGGGCCAGAAGGTGACGCAGGGCACCGGCAGTCGCGCATCCAACACCGGATTCGTGAACTACGTGAACCTCGCCGCCTTCACGCTGCCACCCAATGCAAAGGACGCCAATGGCACTCCCACCAGCCCCTTCGGCAACGCCAGCCGCAACCCGGGTCGAAGCCCCGCGTTCAACGAGACCGACCTGTCACTCAACAAGAGGTTCACTACCCCGGTGGAAGGCGTGGACGTTGCGTTCCGCACCGAGTTCTACAACATCTTCAATCACACGAACTTCTACCTGCCGGGCAACATCAGCGGAACACAGGGCGCTGGGGCGAGTGGCGGCGGGCAGATCACCAGCACGTTCGAACCCAGAATCCTCCAGTTTGGCTTGAAGATCCTTTATTAGCGTTGCAGCGCACGGCGCAGCACGATAGCGTAGGGTTCAACCGTTCTCGAAGGAGGATAGTTGAGCGAGCTGCTGGAGCGCGGCGAAGAACAGATGCGGACGCAGGCGCCGGCGTCCGCACACGGCCTCAGGCGCGAGCTGGGACTCCGCGATCTGGTGCCGATGCAGGTCCTGCTGGTCGTCGGAATCACCTGGGCAGGAATCGCAGCGCGCCAGGGTGGAACCCACGTCTGGTTCTGGCTCGCCGCCATCCTCACCCTGTTCGTTCCGCTCGCTGCCGTGGTCGGCTGGTGCGCCACCATCTGGCCCTACGAGGGCGGAGTCTACCAGTGGGTGAAGTATGCGATGGGACCCTTCGCCGGCTTCATCGGAGCATGGAACTTCGCCATGTGGGCCCTGCTGGCAGTCTCGAATGTCGGCATACTCACGGCCACAAGCCTCAGCTATGGGCTCGGGCCGCGCGCGGCGTGGATGGAGGAGAGCCACTCTCTCATCCTCGGCCTTACCCTCGGCCTGTTTGCGTTGATCCTGCTCGTCAATGTGCCCGGCTTCGGAATCGGACGCTGGGTCGCGCACTTCGGCACCGCCGTCACCGTGCTGGTCACCGTGCTGCTGCTCGGCCTGCTGTTTCTCCATCCGGGAGCCTCCGCCGCCCACCCGCACGTCAATCCGCAGGCGCCGTTCTCTTTCGGCGCGCCGATCCTCACCCTGCTTAGCCTCAACCTCTTCTCGAAGATCGCCTTCAACGCGCTCAGCGGGCTCGAACAGGTCGCCGTCTTTGCGGGCGAGACACGCGACGCCGGCCGCACCATCCTCCGCTCGGCCTGGATCGCCGCTCCCGTAATCGCCGTCATCTACATCCTGATGACCGGCTCCATGCTCGCCTACACACCCGCGAGCCGGATTGATCTCACCGGCCCCATCCCGCAGGTGCTCGCCGCCGCCTTCGGGACGGGCTCCCCCGGCGAGGGCGTCAACCGGGGACTCCTGCTCGGCCGCGGCGCCATCCTGGTGCTTGCCGTTGCGCTGGTCGCCCAGTATGCCGTCATCGTCGCCGAGACCAGCCGCCTGCCCATGGTCGCAGGCTGGGACGGCATCATGCCGCAGTGGTTCACCCGGCTCGATCCGCGCTGGAAGACCCCCACCCGGTCCATCGCCGTCATCGTCCTGATCGCCATCGTCATGGGCGTCGCGGCGACCTCCGGAGCCGGCGCGCAGGAGGCCTTCCAGCTGATCTCCTCCGCCGGCAATCTGCTCTACGGCGTGTATTACCTCCTGCTGTTTGCCATTCCCCTCATCGTCGGCGGCCGGCTCGCGGTACGTCCCGGCGTGTGGCTCAGACTGGCCGCCGTCAGCGGGTTCGCCGTCACGCTGCTTTCCATGGGCTTCAACGTGCTGCCCATCGTCGATGTACCGAACAAGTGGACCTTCGCCCTCAAGGTGGTCTCCGCCGCCTTTGCCCTCAACCTGGCTGGCGTAGCGATCTACCATTGGGGTACAAGAGTCCGTAGCACGCCGAAGACGCCGATGGAGCAAACGCCATGAATCGCCGCGAGATGCTGTCACGAATGGGAGCCGCCGGGTTGCTGTTGCAAGCCGCAGCCAGCGGAGCGCAGACCACGCCTGCAGAAGACGACACGGTCTACGAGCTGCGCATCTACCACACCTTTCCCGGCAAGCTCGACGGTCTGATGGCGCGCTTCCGCGACCACACCATCACCATCTTTCGCCGGCACGGGATCGAGAGCGTCGCCTACTGACCCCCACCGACGATCCGCTCAAGGACACTGCCCTCGTCTACATCCTCCGTCACCCCAGCCGCGAGGCCGCCACCGCAAACTGGGCCAGCTTCCGCGCCGACCCCGAGTGGAAGCAGGTCAGCGCCGCGAGCGAAGCAAACGGAAAGCTGGTCGAGAAGGTCGACTCCACCTTTCTGAAGCTCACAGGCTTCTCCCCGCGCATCTGATGCAGTCCGGCCGCTGCATCCCCTTGCCGCTGCGTGCCGTCCTCCATGTAGCCGTCGCGCTTGCCCTGGCCTGCACCGCCGGGCACCCCGCAGCCGCCCAGCCCGCAGC
>JALYIA010000040.1 GCA_030776065.1 Acidobacteriota bacterium | reverse complement strand
CCGCAAGTACTTCCACACCGACCGCGCCGACGCCGAGTTCCGCCAGCCAGAACTCGAATACGAACACGCCCCAGGAGACTGAACCGCACCCATGCCGAACGCGCCGACAAACCGAGTGGCCCATCCTTTCGCGCCCGTCGCGACAAGGTGGAATATAGCGCTCAGCGCCGCGGCGTTGCTGTCAGCGTTGTCTGGTAGCAACAACGCGCAGGCACAGGGTGCGCCATGCGGGCTCACTTCGGTCCAGCAGACCGGCAGTCTCGTGTACCCCCCAATCGCACGCGCGGCACACGTCGAAGGCCCCGTCGTTCTTCTCGTCACATTCCTGCAGGACGGAAGCGTGACCACCGTCAAAACTGTGGCTGGACCCAAAATGCTTGAATCAGCTGCTACCCAGTATGTGAAGACATGGCGCGCGAATCCATTCACCGGGCCACGTGAGTGCCCGGTTACCATCACATTTCGTGTGGTCGGGCAGACCGTTGAGTGCGGAAGCCCAGGTGACAAGCCTCCCACCCTGCCGCCGCAGCCCGAGCGCATCGACATCCAGCACGTACTTTTCCGCGCCATATCAGGCTGCACAGTTACGAGCTACGCCAAAGCTGGCGGAGCCTGACACCCGATCAATAAATTATGAGCTCCGAGAACCCTCAGCCCGGCGACCACACCCCCCGCGATGGCAAGCGCGCCGGCGACCAGGCGCGCCTGGACCACGCGGAGCCCTCGCTCCGCGGCGGCAGCCATCCGCCCTCGGATGGAGCCCACGCGTCGGACTACACCGATCCCGGCCCCCTGGACAACGCGGCCCGCGGCAACGGTCCGAAGAGGCCAAACCGACCGCCGGCAGATGGTGGGGTCCACTTCTCCGCACCCTTCATCAAGCGTCCCGTTGCGACCTCCCTCCTCTCCGTTGCGATCATCCTCGCAGGCGCCGCAGCCTACAAGTTGCTCCCGGTCGCCAGCCTGCCCGAGGTGGAATACCCGGTTATCTCGGTCGGAGCCAGTCTCCCGGGAGCCGACCCCGAGACCATGGCCTCCGCGGTGGCCACCCCGCTCGAGCGGCAGTTCTCGAAGATCGCCGGCATCAACCAGATGACCTCGTCCTCCTCCACCGGATCGGCGGGTGTCACCATGCAGTTCGACCTGAACCGCGACGTCAATGGCGCCGCCCGCGACGTCCAGGCCGCGATCAACGCGGCGCGCTCCCAACTCCCCGCAAACCTACCGTCGAACCCGACCTATCGCAAGATCAATCCGTCCGACTCGCCCATCCTGATGCTGACGTTGACCTCGGACACGGTACCCGTCCCGCAGATGTACGACGCGGCGGACTCCATCCTCGCGCAGAAGATCGCCCAGGTTCTCGGCGTGGGCCAGGTCAACATCGGAGGCTCGGCCAAGCCAGCCGTCCGCATTGAGGCGAACCCCACGCAGCTCGCCAGCTATGGCATCGGCCTGGACGCCCTGCGCTCCGTGATCGGCCAGGTCAACGTCAACCAGCCGGTCGGATACATCAACGGCGAAGGCCAGCGCTGGTCCATCGATACGACCGATCAGCTCTTCGGCGCCCAAGCCTACGCGCCGCTCATCGTCGCGACCGACCGGGGACCGGTCACCCGCACCTCCGCAAGCTCCGGGCTGCCAGCCTCGATTGCGTCAGCCGTTGGGAGCCAGACGGTCACCGTCTCCAAAGCGAACTCAGCAGCCGCCACCGGCCGAGCCCACGGGGTCGTCCGCATCGAGGACGTAGCCGAGGTCACCGATTCCGTCGAAGACATTCACACCGGAGGCCTCTTCAACGGCAAACCCTCCATCCTCATCATGGTGTTCAAGTCGCCGGGGGCCAACGTGATCTCCGCCGTGGATAACGTGCTGAAGATCCTCCCCACGCTTCAGGCATCGATCCCGCCGGCGATCCAGCTTCACGTCGCGATGGACCGCACCGCGACCATCCGCGCCTCGGTCAAAGACGCCCGCAACAACCTCCTGCTGTCCATCGTTCTGGTCATCCTGGTTGTCTTCCTCTTCCTCCGGGAGGTGCGCTCCACCCTGATTCCGTCCGTCTCCGTGCCACTTTCGCTGCTCGGCACGTTCGGCATCATGTACCTGCTGGGCTACACGCTGGACAACCTGTCGGTGATGGCCCTCACGATCTCCACGGGCTTTGTCATCGACGATGCGATCGTGGTGATCGAAAACATCAGCCGCCGCCTTGAAGAGGGCATGGCTCCCTTCAAAGCAGCCATGGTCGGCTCGCGCGAGATCGGTTTCACCGTGCTCTCCATGAGCACGTCGCTGATCGCCGTGTTTATCCCCATTCTGCTGATGGGCGGCATTGTGGGCCGCTTATTCCGCGAGTTCGCCGTTACGCTTTCCGCGGCCATCCTGGTCTCCCTCGTCGTCTCCCTTACCACCACGCCGATGCTGAGCGCCAGGTTCCTCAAGGCGCACGACCCGCGCGAACAGGGCTGGTTCTACCGCACCGGCGGCCGCCTTCTGGACCTTCTTACGGCCGAATATGAACGGGGACTCCGGTGGGTTCTGAAACACCGCGCGATCACACTCACCGTCTTCCTCTTCACGATCGCGCTGAACATGTACCTGTTCGTCATCATCCCCAAGGGCTTCTTTCCTCAGCAGGACACAGGTCGCATCGGAGGCATGATCCTCGGTCAGCAAGACACGTCTTTCCTGGTCATCAAGCAGGACATGCAGACCCTCTCCGCCGTGGTCCAGAAGGATCCCGGCGTGCAAAACGTCATGACCTTCCTCGGCGGCGGCCGCGGCTCCTCGAACTCGGCCAACATGTTCATGTCGCTCAAACCCAGCGAGGAGCGCGCCAAGACAGGCGACACGGCAGACGTTATCCTCAATCGCCTCAGGCCCAAGACAGCCGGCATGCCGGGAGTGCGGCTGTACTTGCAGGCCGCACAGGAGCTCAACATCGGCGGCCGCCCGACAGCCACGCAATACCAGTACTCCTTGACCGCGGACTCGGTCGACGACCTCAACACCTGGTCCCCGCGGCTGATGGAAAAGATGGAGACGTTGCCCGAGCTGAAGGACGTCGCCACCGATCAGATGAGCAAGGGCCTCGAAGCGCGCCTCGTCATCGACCGCGATACGGCCAGCCGACTGGGCGTCTCTCCCCTTGCAATCGACCAGACGCTCTCGGACGCCTTCGGCCAGGCGCCGGTCTCCACCACCTACATGCCGCTCAACCAGTACCACGTTGTGCTCGAGGTCGCACAGCAGTACCAGCAGAGCCCCGACTCCTTGCGCGACATCTACGTCCGCAGCTCCTCGGGAGCCGAGATCCCCCTCGCCGCCATCACCCATTTCGAGAGCCGGCGCATCCCGCTGTCCGTCAACCACCAGGGCCTGTCCCCAGCCGCTACCCTGTCCTTCAATCTCTCGCCGGGAGTCTCTCTGTCGCAGGCCACCGCTGCGATCGAGCGTGCACGCGTGGACATCGGCATGCCCTCGAGCGTACACGGCGGCTTCCAGGGCTCCGCGCAAGCCTTCCAGGCGTCGCTCTCGAGCGAGCCGATCCTTATCGCACTTGCCCTCACCGCCGTCTACATCGTGCTCGGCGTGCTCTATGAGAGTTACGTCCACCCGCTCACCATCCTGTCTACGCTGCCCTCCGCCGGCGTCGGCGCGCTCGTCGCTCTCATGATCTGCAACATCGACCTGAACGTCATCGCCATGATCGGGATCATCCTGCTCATCGGCATTGTCAAAAAGAACGCCATCATGATGATCGACTTCGCGCTCATCGAAGAGCGCGACTTCGGCCGAACGCCGGAGGACGCCATCTATCGCGCCTGCCTCATGCGCTTTCGTCCCATCATGATGACCACCTGTGCGGCCCTGCTGGGAGGCCTTCCGCTCGCGCTCGGCACGGGCACCGGATCCGAGCTGCGGCGCCCGCTCGGCATCGCCATCGTCGGTGGCCTGATCGTCTCCCAGGCTCTGACGCTGTTCACCACACCGGTCGTCTATCTGTTCTTCGACCAGGTCCGCGCCCGCTTCGCCCGCATGCGCGGTGCACCTGGCCGCATCCAGGCCATCCCACAGCCCGTCGCAGGCGACTAGTCAGACGACCCACCCGCCTCGATCGTTGCCGGTCGAGCAAACGATTCACGGCCCGATAGCGCCACGTCGGAGCTGTTCTGCGAGGGCGTTCACCGGAACCCGGCAAGGAAAGAGACCTAGCCGGGAGGCCACCCCATGCCCCGGCCACCCAGCAGATGCACATGGAGGTGCCCCACCGTCTGCCCGCCGTCCGGCCCGGTATTCACCACCAGGCGATAGCCGTTCGCGAGCCCCTGCGCCCGGGCCAGCTCCGCCGCCGACCACATCACGTGCCCCAGCAGCCCGGCATCCTTCGCCTCGGCATGGGCGTGGGAGGCGATATGCACCTTCGGGATCACCAGCAGGTGCACGGGAGCCTGCGGGTGCAGGTCCGCAAATGCCAGCACCCGATCGTCCTCGAACACCCGCTTCGCCGGGATCGCCCCCGACACAATCCTGCAGAAGATGCACTCAGTCTCCATAGCGGAGAGTCTAACGCGCAGCAGCAAGGGAATTTCTCTCTCCGTCTCGAGGTAGCTGTTTTCCTCACTGCCCAAGGTCGCCCGGCAGGGTTGTGCAACCGCCGAACGAACGGGCAAATTGCACATTCCCATGTGACCAGCCAGGTCTGTGCGCATCTGAGCAGCAAGAGGGCTGCACCGCTATGCCGATCTCGTACCAATTTGCGTATGTGTTTCTGCTTGCCTTGCCCATCGCCTCTGTGAGCTGGACCGTGACCCACGAAGAGGTCCTCCGCGAGCCGCGGGAGTTCTGCAAGGCCCGGTCCGAGCAGTGCCGGCCTCTGGTGCTCCGCAAATTCTTCTACCTGTTCACCTGCGAGTACTGCTTCTCGCACTACGTCACGCTGATCTTCCTTTGGATCACCCACTTCACGCTGCTCTATCCAGGCTGGCGCGGCTACTTGATCGCCTGGTTCGGTCTGGTGTGGGTCGCCAACGTCTACATGAGCGGATTCAACCGGCTGCGACTGGAGATCAAACACGAAAACGTAAAGATCGCCACCGAACAGGTCGTCAAAGAGCGCGTGGAGAAACCCTGAAGGCGAGTCGGGCTAGGTGTGTGCGCATGCGGGAAACGTCCCATGCGCTCCGCAGCGTCTTACGGACCTGGAGGCACTATGGCAGCGGCACAAGAGAGCAGTACGCCAGAGGCAGAGCCGCAGCAGCCGCGCGGGTTCGGCGAGCAGTCACGCGGCCTGGCCGGCGAGTATGCGCACGAACAGGGCTGGGGTCTCGACGTGGAGGAGCGCACAAAGCTTGCACCCGGACCGCAGGATACCGACGGCGGCACGGACTACGAGTACGGCGCGCACGACTTCGGTGACGAGCCGATCAATACAGCACGCATCACCGCGTCCACCGGGGACACAGGCGGCTTAGAGGCCGCCCGGAAGTCTCTCGGCATCGAACAACCGACGAACCCAGCGAAGGGGAACTAGCGCATGTCGAACGAACACGCACATCAGGAAAAGGGATCTGCAAAGAAGCACGGAGATGCCCTCGAACAGGCCATGAAGGATGCTGATCGTCACACCGTGGCCCAAGCCTCGGCCGACCCCATCCCAATGCCCGACCAGGGAAGCCACGAGAAGTCCCATGCGGCGCACCTGGGTGAGGCGCACGAGAGCACAAAGCCTGCCGGCAATCTGCGCCAGGGCTCGCACCCGGGCGCGCTGCGTGAACCTCCCATGGTGGTGCAGCGGGTGGGCAAGGAACACAGGAAGCAGTAGACGGACCCGCAGCCAGTAGGCGGACCACACCGATGAATCAACATGAATCTACCGGTGAGGCCGCGGCCCATATGGG
>JALYIA010000039.1 GCA_030776065.1 Acidobacteriota bacterium | reverse complement strand
AAACCCTAAACCCTAAACCCTAAACCCTAAAAAACTGCCATCCCGAGCGAGCCGCGGGACCCTTCTCCAACCACAACCCACACACCGCTCAGCGCACCCGCCGCTTCGCCGCACCGCTGCTCCCCAGCCTCGCCGCAACCATCCTCCCCGCCTCCGCGATCATCGCGTCCCGCCGCGCGGCCGACACCGTCGCCCCCGTCAGGTACACGCTGATCAGCCACGGCGCCCTGCCCTCCGGCCAGATCACCGCCACATCGTTCGCGGTCCCCGTCTCATCGGCTCCCGTGCCGGTCTTGTCGCCGACCCTCACCCCCGCCGGCATCCCCGCCCGCAGCCGCGCGTCGCCCGTCTTGCAACCCACCAGCCAGTCCGTCAGCAGCGTCTTCGAAGGCTCAGTCAACCGCTTGCCCAGCACCAGCTCGCGCACGTCCCCCATCATCGCCGCGGGGGTCGTCGTATCCCGCGGATCGCCCGCGAGACATGTGTTCAGAGTCGGCTCGTTCCGGTCCAGCCGCGTCTCCGAGTCGCCCAGCGTCCGAACAAACGCCGTCACCGCAGCCGGTCCGCCGATCGACGCCAGCAGCACATTCGCCGCCGTATTGTCGCTCAGCGACACCGCCGCCCCACACAGCTCCGCCACCGTCATCCCCGAATCCACCTTCGCCGCAGTCGCGGGCGCGTAGCCCAGCAGGTCCGCCTTGCCATAGCGCACCACCCGCTCCAGCTGCTCGGAACCCTCATCCACCCGCCGCAGCACAGCCCCCGCAAGCAGCAGCTTGAACGTACTGCACATCGGAAACCGCTCCTCGGAGCGAAACCCGCCGCGCCTCCCCGTACCCGTGTCCACGTACGCCACGCCCAGCCTTCCTCCGCTCTCCTCCTCCAGCCGGGGCAGAAGGTCCAACCCGCTGCTCCCCACCGCCGCACGCGCCAACCCGCTCCACACGCCCGCCAGCGTCAGCCCGCCGTCCACGAGCAACGTCCTCCGCGTCATCCCGCCCATCGCGATTCTCCTCCCCCTACCCTACCCTCCCGCCCGCAGCCGCAGGAACACCACAGCACCCACAGGAGCCCGCCCGTACACTCCAGCCAGCGCATCCGGCGCGCGATACACCGTCACCTGGGCTCCCGGCGCAACCCGCAGCACGCCCCTCCTCCACTCCCGATCGTAGCCGACCGAATACGCCTGCACATGCCCACCGCCCGCTCCACGGCCGGCGCCGGCGACGCAAGCTCCGACGTGCGCGCCGCCGCCTCCACCCTCGCCCACACCGAGTTGCGCCGCCCGCTCACCAGCGTCTCTGCCAGGTAGCTGTTCTCCACCAGCCCCTCCGAGCTGCGCGTCTGCCCCCACACCATCTGCGCCCTCACCACCGGCGCAAACATCAACGCACACCCAAGCAACGCACACCCAAGCACCAAACCCGCACGGTATCTCATCATCCTGATCCCGTCTCGCGCACACACGCGCAGTCATGCACTTCCGCAGACGCGGAACAACCCGCGCCCAGAACACACGCACACTCAACGAGAGATCAGATCCGCAGAACAGCCCGCACGACAGGCGGAGAGAAGGTCGCGCCCACGCGCCACGCAGCACACGCCCTCACCCCACCATCCACCCGCTCCACACCCGTGCGACTCACCCCGGCCGCAGCCGCATCCACCACCACACCAGCAACACCGCGCGCCGGCGCCAAAGCCCCCGCGCAGCAGTCACGCACGCCCGCCCGTACCGCATGATCCCCACAGCAAAACGAGCAATCCCCACGCATCACAGCATGTCCCCCACACGCCGCGAAGCCACACCCCACGCCCAGCATCATCACCAGCGCAACCAAACACGCCCACGCCGCCACCGAACGCCCGAGCCCCAACCCAGCCACCATCCCCCAAGTATAGGCGCGCCCCCGCATCCCTCAAAGCACCCGCAGAATCACCAGGGTCTCGTCGTCGAAGTGCGTCACGCCGTCCTGAAACTCCGCCACCGCCTTCAGCACGGACTCCACCATCGTCTGCGCCGACGCGGCCTCGGCCTGCTGGCCGCGCAGCACCTCCACCAGCCGATCCGAACCGAACATCTCCTCGTCGCCGTTCGCCGCATCCACGATGCCGTCGGAGAAGAAGACAACCATGTCCCCGGGCTCGGTCGTCACCACCAGCTCGTCATAGCGCACGGAGGGAAAGAGCCCCAGCGGAAATCCCTCCGCCGCGATCGTCTCGACCTCGACCGCCTCCGCCAGGCCGCGCCGCACCAGCAGCGGCTGCACCGAGCCCGCATTGGCCATGCGGATCGTCCTGGTCTCGTCATCCCACACGCTCATCAGCATCGTCACATACTGCGCATCCAGCTTGCGCACCTGCAGCTGCGTGTTCAGCTCCGCGAGCAGGTCCGCGGGGGGCAGATGCCGCGCCGCCAGCGACCGCAGTATCCCCGAGACGAGCGCCGCATACAGCGCCGCCGGCGCAGCCTTGCCCGACACGTCCCCCAGCACAATCGCAATCCGCTTCGGCTGTGTCGTCTTGTACAGCCGGTTGCCCGGAGCCCCATAGTCCAAAAAGTCGTACATATCGCCGCCGATCGAACGCGCCGGCAGAAACGCGGCCGCGATCTCCGCATGCCTCGGCTGCGGCGGGGAGCTCGGCAGCAGCCGAAGCTGCACCTCCCGCGCCATCTCCAGATCGCGCTCCAGCCTCTGCTCCTCCTCGTGGATCCGCTGGTACAGCCGCGCATTCGCAATCGAGATCGCCACCTGAGCCGCCAGCGTCGACAACGTCGTCTGGTGATCCTCGTTGTAGTAGTTCACCCTGGTGTGCTCAAGGTCGATCACCCCGATCACCTGTCCCTTGTAGATGAGCGGCACCGCAAGCTCGGACCGCACCTCGGGGTTCGCCATCACGTACCGCGCGTCCTTGCGCACATCCGCCACCAGCACGGAGGAGCGCATCTCCGCCGCATGCCCGATGATGCCCTCGCCCAGCTTCACCGTGTGCTCGCGCTTGATCCGCTCCCCGAAGCGCGAGCTGAACCTGTGTTCCAGCTGCTGCGTCCGCCCGTTCCACAGCAGAATCGTAAACATCTGGAAGTCGATCACGCGCTTCATCAACTGGCCGATCCGCTCCAGCAGATCGTCCAGGTCGAGGATGCTCGTGATCTCGCGCGAGATCTCGTTCAGCACGCCAAGCGTCTGCGCCTGCCGCGCCACCCGCGTGTAGAGCCGCGCATTCTCGATCGCCACCGCCATCCGCGACGCCGTCAACTCCAGCAGCCGCTGGTGCTCGCCGGTGAAGTAGCTCGGGTACTCCGACTGGATGTCGATCACACCGATCACCCGGTTCTTCACCACCAGCGGCACCGCCAGCTCCGACTGCACCCGCGGATTGGCGTCGATGTAGTTCTCCTCCCCGGCCACGTCCTCCACCAGGATCGACCGCCGCTCCGCCGCCGCCTGGCCCACGATCCCCCGGCCCAGCTTGATCCGCATCCGCTCGATCTCCGGCGTATGCCCCGTCTGGAAGCGCATCCGCAGCTCGTTGGTGCGGTCGTTCAGCAGCAGGATCGCAAAGATCCGGTAGTCGATCACCGCGCGCACCAGGTCTGCCACCCGATGCATCAGCGCATTCAGGTCCAGCGTCTGGTTGAGCGCATCCGCCAGCCGCACCAGGAAGTCCATCTGCAGCGGCTCCAGCCGGATGTTCGGCGACGATGCATGCGCATGGAACAGCACCCGGCCGCCTGGCTCGCCCGGCTCCGCGGACCCACCGCCCCCGGGCGCCGCCTCGGCACTGGGATACGGCTCGCCAGCCGGCAGCCTCGGCAGATCTCCGTCCGGCGGCCTGTAGTCTCCTTCAAAGGCAGGCTCCTCGCCCGCGCGCGCGACGCTCAGCCCCGCTTCGCCGCTCTCTCCACCCGCTCTGCCCCCCGAAGCCATAGCCTGATTCTACCCGGAGCCCCTGGGGAAGGCGTGCCCTCCCCCATTCCCAAAACCGCGTACCCGAAGCTATGATCGGACGCATGCCAGCCCGCCCCATCTCACGCCGCCGCCTGCTCCAGTCCGCCCTCACCGCCGCCCCCGCCGCAGTCCTCGCACCGGGGTTTGCCCGCAGCGCCTTCGCGGCGCAGCCCGGCGGCGCGCTTCCGCCCAACCTCCACATCGCCCCCGGCCCCTTCCAGCCCACGTGGGAGTCCCTCCGCGCCGGCTACAAAGCTCCCGACTGGTTCCGCGACGCCAAGTTCGGCATCTGGAACCACTGGACCGCACAATGCGTCCCCGAGCAGGGCGACTGGTACGCCCGCCGCATGTACCTGCAGGGCGACAAGGACTACGACCACCACCTCAAGACCTACGGCCACCCCTCCAAGTTCGGCTGGATGGAGTTCGACAACCTCTGGAAGGCCGAGAACTGGCGCCCCGCCGAGCTGATGGATCTCTACGTCGCCGCCGGAGCAAAGTACTTCACCGCACTCGCCAACCACCACGACAACTTCGACAACTACAACTCCAAGTACCACCGCTGGAACTCCGTCAACATCGGGCCGAAGAAGGACATCGTCGGCACCTACACCAAGCTCGCCCGCGAGCGCGGACTCCGCGTCGCCGTCACCAACCACGCCTCCCACGCCTGGCACTGGCTCCAGTCCGCCTACGCCTACGATCCCGTAGGCCCCATGGCCGGTGTCCGCTACGACGCCTACACCCTCACCAAGGCCGACGGCAAAGGCAAGTGGTGGGAGGGCTATGACCCCCAGGAGCTCTACACCGGCCGCAACCTCGTCATGCCCGCCGGCCTGAAATCCATCGCCGAGGCCAACGCCTGGCACAAGGCGAACGACGCGCACTGGCACGAGGAGATTCCACCCAACAACCCCAAGCTCGCCGAGAACTGGTTCCTTCGCGTGCAGGACCTGGTCGACACCTACAAGCCCGACCTCACCTACTTCGACGACACCGAACTGCCCTTCGATCAGTACGGCCTCGCCTTCGCGGCCCACTACTACAACTCCTCCATCCGCGACAAGGGCCATCTCGACGTCGTCGTCAACGGCAAGGGCCTTCTGCCCGAGCACGTCGGCGCCGTCACCCTCGACATCGAGCGCGGCAAGGCCAGCGGCATCCTCGCCGACCCCTGGCAGACCGACACCTGCATCGGCGACTGGCACTACAGCATCGCCACCTTCAACAACCACAAGTACAAGACGCCGAAGTCCGTCATCCACTCGCTGATCGACATCGTCAGCAAGAACGGCAACCTCATGCTCAACATCCCGCTCAAAGGCGACGGCACCATCGACTCCGACGAGCGCGCCTTCCTCGAAGCCATCGCCACCTGGATCCCGAAGCACGGCGAGGCCATCTACGGCACACGTCCCTTCAAGGTCTTCGGAGAAGGCCCGCCCGACGTCACCAACAACAACAACTTCAACGAGAGCCACCAGCGCGCCTACACGTCGCAGGACATCCGCTTCACCCAGAAGGGCGATACGTTGTACGCCTTCGCGTTCGTGTGGCCGGCCAACGGCAAGCTCGTCATCAAATCCCTCGCCCGCGGCGCGAGCCTCTTCCCCCGCCCCGTAGGGCGCGTCGAGATGCTCACCGGCGGCACCATACCCCACACCCAGGACGCCAACGGACTCACCCTGACGCTGCCCGCCTCCGCCCCCAACCCGTACGCCTACGCCTTCCGCATCCGCACCTAGACCAGGCACGAGCCGGGCGCGCACCC
>JALYIA010000038.1 GCA_030776065.1 Acidobacteriota bacterium | reverse complement strand
ACGTGGCAGATCGGGGCGGGCGGGGTGGCGAACGTGCTGCTGGCGGTGGGCGGGCGGACGTTGCGGACGGCGCAGTTCACGCGGGATGGTCTGCTGGCGGTGGCGTTTCTTTCGGTGTTCGGCACGGTGGTGGGGCTGACGGCGTACACGTATCTGCTGCAGCATGTGCCGGTGACGAAGGTGTCGACGTACGCGTTTGTAAATCCGGTGATCGCGGTGCTGATCGGTGCGGCCGCGTTTCACGAGCGGCTGTCACGACCGGAGGGTGTGGGGGCGGTGGTGATCCTGGCAGGGGTGGCGATGGTGATCGGGTCCCGCACGGCGCGGGCTTCGGTGTGGGTGGAGGAGGCGGAGCCGGCGGGCTGATGGGGGAGGTGGGGGCAGCGTGGCCGGTGACGCGTAGGGGAGGTGTGTGCTGCAGCGAGTCCCGCGACCGTGGGCCTGCTTCCGGGTGCAGGGCGGTGCGGGACGGGTGGGTGTGGGGGGTGCGGCGGTTAGAAGCTCGAGACGGAGGGCAGGTTGCGGTCTTCTGCCTCGTACCAGGCGCAGGATTGGGGCAGTGTGGAGGCCTTGGATTTGCGCACCGGCTTTGGCTTGCCGGAGGAGATGGAGACGGTTCGGCCGGGGAGGCGGCCCTTTAGGGTGATGGGGGCGGAGTTTCGGCTGTCGTTGGGGAGTGTGGGATGGGGGAAGTACAACTCATGGGTCGCCACGGCGGTCTCCTTCGAGTGACTTTGCAGCGTGCCGGGAGGTAGAGGGGGCGCTGCGGTTTCTGGTGGATGGTTCGAGGTGGAGTCGCCTGCAAGCGCTGCGGCGAAGAGGGACACCGTGGATCAGGGCTGTTGGCGGGCGGGGATACTACGTGTCGTATCGAGCCGCCTGGTACGTTACGGGGGCGGGAGCGCGTGCTCTGCGGACCGGCCAGTCGAACTGGATGCAAGAGTCAGAGAGCGAGTTTCTGACTGGAGGTACAAGGCGCGGGATGCGACCGGAGTGTACACGGTCCGGGTTCGTTTCCTACCCAGCTCAGCAGCGAGTATACCTCCTGTGTGCCGGAGGTTGTCAAAGCCAAATGCGGGGTGTGCGGTACGCATCTGCGGGTGGCCGGCGGGGTGGCGGGGCAGCCGACCTTAGTAGCTGATGAATTCGTTTGTCCCGCGGCGTGCGGCGACTCCAAGGAGGCCGAAGACGGCTGCGAGGGTGAACATGATGGCGTCCCAGATGACCATGGGGCGATGCAGTCCCGGGGAGTAGGTGGCGTCCTGTCCTGCCCAGAGGGTGACGAGGACCCCGACGATGAGGCATTGGAAGCAGATGACCAGGAAGAGTTGACCGCGGCGCCGGCGCTGGTCGAGGAGTGCGACCTCCTCTGGGGTGAGGGTGCGTTCGGCGTTGGGGATCAGGGTGTTGGCCATGGCGTGTTTTCTCCTGCGGTGTGGCGGGGTGTGCGTCATTGTCCCCGCACTGCGATTAAATCACACCCGGTGGGACCGGGGCGGGGGGTCAGCCGAGAAAGCGTGCGCGGGGAGGCGGGTTCGAAGATTTAGAGGAAGGCGACGGACTGGATTCCGGCGACGTCGAAGCGTTTGCGGCAGCGGATGTTTTTGCAGCCGACGAGGTCGTCGGTTCGCACCATGTAGCTTTGGGCCTTGGCGAAGCGTGCGCGGTCGCGTTCATCGGCGCCGCGGGGGACCTGGGGCTTCTTCCGGCGGACGAGCCAGCCGATCTGGTAGTCGTTGGGCTGTCCACAGTGGGGACAGGTCATGGTGTGGGTTCGCTGCTCTGGACGTTCCTCGAAGAAGTCGCGTTCTTCCATGGCTTGGGATCCCCCGGCGGCGAGGCGATGCGTGCGCGTATGGTGCGTGGGGCGCGTGCATCCCTGGCCGTGCTGTTCCGAGGGAAAGTATTGCATAATCGGACACGCGATGCGCGCGGTTTTGTGTGTGCGCGGTGTGAGGAACTCAGGGATGCGCAAGGCGAAGAAGAGGACCTTCTCGATGGTGAAGGCGGTGAAGGAGAACGCGCGGGCGCGGGTGGGGGTGGTGCCTGCGGAGCGTGTGATTCCCGACCCGAAGCAGAGGGCCGAATCGCGCAAGACGAAGCATAAGGAGACGCTGGGCGACCTGTTGCGCCGAGCGGAGGGAGAGGGACGATGACGGTGCGATTGAGGGCTGTGGCGGTGCTGGTGGCTGGGTTTGTTTCCGGGTCTGGGGGCGGCCCTCTGTGGGCGCAGCGGCCCGTGGAGGGCGTCGCGATCGGGAAGGAGAACCGGACGATTGCGATCACGGCCTCGGACAGCGTGCTGGCGTTGGCGGATGTGGCGACGGTGCATGTGGGGTTTGTGGTGTATGCGGCGGATCACGATGCGGCATACGCGGCGGGTTCGGCGAGCTCGAACGCGGTGATGCAGGCGATCCGGGGGCTGGGGGTGGCGGCGGAGGCGATCGAGAGCGAGAGCCAGAACCTGGGCGAGGTGCAGCCGTACCAGTCCAACACGCTGCCGGAGGCCGAGAGGGCGCGGCGGAGGTGGATGCTGAGCCAGAGCTGGACGGTGCGGACGACGCCGGAGGATGCGCCGCGTGTGCTGGACGCGGCGGTGAAGGCGGGGGCGAATCAGGGCGGCGGAATCGATTGGAGTTTGCAAGACGAGAACGCGCTGGCGGCGCAGGCTGCGGGCAAGGCGCTGCAGCGGGCGCGGGCGGTAGCGCAGGAGATGGCTCGGGGATTGAATGTGAAGCTGGGGGCGCTGCTGTTTGCGAGCAACGAGACGCAGGCTGCGCCTGTGCGTCCGATGCCGCCGATGCTGCGACAGGAGATGAAGGCGGCCGCCGCGCCGCGGCCGCTGGCGATCAATCCGCGGCGGATCGAGCGGACGGCGACGGTGTATGCGGTGTTTTCAATCGAGTAGGGAAGAGGCGGACGGACGATGTCTGGAGCGAATGAGCAGCGCGAGTTGAAGCCGACGCCCGAGGCCGAGGTCCTGTACCGGCGGTGGCTCGGGTATCTGAACGACGAGTTCACACGCGGGACGACGGAGGAGCGGCGGGCGGAGGTGGTGCGGGACGAGTTGTACCAGATCTACCTGGGGCATCCGCATGGGGGCAAGGCGAACACGACACTGAGCAGCGAGCTGGGGAGCGCGGTGCTGGCGGAGTCGCTGCACCCGATGAACATCACGCTGGCGGCGGAGCACGTGGAGGGTATCGACTGGGGGAGGTTTGCGCCGCGCAAGCCGCTGATCTGGTTCTGGAGGATGTTCGACCGGTCGCCGCTGGGGCTGAACCATTGGCTGGGGGTGCGGTTCCGGTGCATGCTGGGCCGGCACATCTTTGCCGGGGTGGGGAAGGGTGTGGCGATCGGGTGCGGGGTGGAGTTCACGTTCGGGTACGGGATAACCGTGGAGGACAATGTGCGGATCCGGAGGAACGCGGTTCTGGACGACCGGCGGGGTCTGGTGCTGGGGAGTGGGACGGTGGTGGAGGAGGGCGCACGGGTGGGGCCGGAGGAGGTGGAAGGAAGCGGGCGGGAATCCTTGGGCTGACGTCGTTGATATACGATCAACGACGAGGAAACATCCAAGATCACATGATTCACCCAGCGTTTCTGTTTCCAGGTCAGGGCTCGCAGTCGGTAGGGATGGGCCGCGACCTGTATGAGAGATTTCCAGCCGCGCGAGCGGTTTTCGATGAGGCCGACGCTGCGCTTGGCTTCCGGCTGTCGGAGATTATCTTCGACGGGCCGGAGGAGGCACTGAAGCTGACGGAGCACACCCAGCCGGCGATTCTGACGGTGTCGACCGCGGCGTTGCGTGTGCTGACGGAGGCTCTGACGCCGCGTGGGATCCGGCCGGTGATGGCTGCGGGCCACTCGCTGGGCGAGTACACGGCGCACGTGGCGGCGGGCACGCTCCCGTTTGCGGACGCGGTGCGGGCGGTGCGGCTGCGCGGGCGCTACATGCAGGAGGCTGTGCCCGCGGGCGATGGGGAGATGGCGGCCATTCTTGGGCTTTCGCCCGAGCTTGTGGTGGAGATCTGCGCGCAGGTGGAGGATGCGTTGACTCCGCTGCCGGGGTCGCCGGCGGTTGAGGACTTCCGGGCGCAGGAGGCGATTGTCTCTGCGGCGAACCTGAACTCGCCGGAGCAGACGGTGATCTCGGGCGCAGCGGGCGCGGTGAAGCGGGCGGTGCATCTGTGCAAGGAGGCCGGCGCGAAGCGGACGGTGATGCTTGCGGTGTCTGCGCCGTTCCATTGCGCGCTGATGATGCCGGCCCGGCTGCGGCTGGCGGCGGATCTGGCTGGACTGGCGTTCCGTGACCCGGCGTTTCCGGTGGTGGCGAATCTGACGGCCGAGGGGGTTACGACGGGGGACGAGGCTCGGCGGACGCTGGTGGATCAGGTGACGGAGCCGGTCCGCTGGGTGGAGTGTGTTCAGCGGCTGGTGGACCCGGCGGGGACGGCTCCCGCGGTCACGCACCTGATCGAGGTGGGGCCGGGGCGGGTGCTGACGGGGCTTACACGGCAGATCCTGGGCAGGGCGGATGCGGCGCCGGGGCGGGCAGCTCCGGTGAGCCTGAACGTGGAGGATGCGGTGTCGCTCGAGAAGACGATCGCCGCCCTGATCGGCTGATTGCTTTGAGGGTTGGGCTGACTGCGCCGGGCAGGCGGGGCGCGTGGGCCCGGGTTCGCGGAGTAGTGGGTTGGGGTTGGAGGCGCGGGGGTTAAAAAAAACGGCCCCTCACGCGAGGGGCCAATCTGCCTTGGTTCTCTCTGGTAAGGAGAGCTTGTTTGCGGTCGCGCTCTGTGTGTCGGCTGCGTCCCGCGAATCCTGGGTCCTACGAATCCTGGGTCCTACGAATCCTGGGTGGTGCGCCGCGCTGCTACAGCTTGCTGCGGGTGGTGCGTTTTGAGGCGGGCGGGGAGCCTTTTGGAGCTCCCCGCTGCGCTCAATGGGAGGGCTACTGGTTGACCGGCTGCGCGGTGGGCTGGCCCGCTGCGGGTGATGCCGGTGCGTTGTTGGTGGCGGCTGCTGCGCTGCCGTTCATGGTCGCGAGGCTGTTGTGGAGGAGGGTGACGCGGACTCCGTTCACGATAGCTTGCTGACCGTCGGCTGCGGCTGCTGCATTGGCTTTGCCGAGGCCCGAACGGTAGATGCGGTAGATCGGCACCTGGTGCTCGGTGACGAGATAGCGGACGACCGAATCGGCCATGGCCTGGGAGCTCTGCACGCCGGAGCGGCTATAGCCCTGGACCTCGATGATGTAGCCCTTCTCGCCGGCGAGCTTGGTAGCCATGTCGTCGAGTTCGGACTTGGCCTGCGTGCCGAGGGTCGTGCGGCCCTTGGGGAACTTGACCGCTGCCGAGGTGACGGGCTGGTACTGGTCGAGGTTCTGGACGGTGCCGTTCAGAGCGTCGGTGCGTGTGCTTGCGCCGGTCGCGGTGGTCTGCGCGGAGTTCGCCCGGTTGGCAGCGTCGGCCGCATGCTGATCGGCGGTGTTTGCCGCCATCATGGCCTGGCTGATACCGCTTTGAGCGCGCTGGTCAACATCCTTGATGTCGTTGGCGTTCTTGGCTTGAAGTTGATCGAGCTCGTTGGTGCGCTCGCGGATCGGGTCCACGGTGCGCTTTACCCACTTTTTACGGGCCATGGGGTTCATGTGTCCCCAGAAGCCTTCCTTGGACTGCGGCTGGAGCGGCTGACCCGTGGCGTAGGTGGACGAACCCTCGCCGGTCGAGCTCGGCTGTGCGGAGCTGGTCGTAGCGGCAGACGACGTCGCTGCCGGCGCGGTTGTGGTCGCCGGTGTTGATTGGGCGAACGCGGTCGCGCTTATCGCTCCTCCTAGCACCAGAGTGGATAGACCGAAACCTTTTGGAAAGTTTTTCATTATCATCTCTCTCCCCGCCGAATACCCATACGTGACAGGCATGCGGCTGCCTGCTGCTAGTGCACGGCCCGTGCCAAACTTGATTCCGAGGGAGAACGTTTGTTTTCAACAGGTTGCGGAGGAGAGGCGGCGATGACAGGGCGGGGGGAGTGGGAGTTTTTCGCCCGGCGGCGGATGACGCGGGTAAGAATTACCCGGCGGACAGGTTTTAGCGCAGATCGGTTCGGATGATGCGGACCTGCGGCATCTGGGTGTTCCAGTTGCGGGGCACGGCCTCGAAGATGAGCCGGAATTCCCGGTCGTCTCCGGGCTTGAGGGGCTCGGTGGAGACGGGTTCGGTGTCGACGTAGGGCTGGCGGGTACGGATGAGGGTGAGGGGCTGGGTGACGATCTGCGGGGGCATGGCTTCGTCGTTGGCGAAGACCACCTGGACGGTAACGGCGGCTACGGTGCGCGGGCCGGCGTTCTGGATGCGGCCATCGAGGTAGGTGACCTTGGTGCCGGAGAGGCTTTCGGATTCGCTCATCGCGAGCCCGGAGAGCGGGAGGCTGGCTGCGTAGGGATCCTCTGGCTGGAGGGTGCTGGGCGGAGGAGGGCTCTTCTTTCCGGCGAAGACGAGGGCGACGACCACCAGGAGCACGATGAGCGCGGCGGCAGCCCAAGCGGCGGGAGGCAGGCCGGCGCGTTCGGGCTTGCCGGAGGCTCCGAAGATGCGGGGGTCTGGACGGGAGGCGGGGTCTGCGCCGGAGAGCGGTGGAAGGTCGGCCATATGCGGGAGATTTTATACCGGGGGCGGTGGGCTGCTGCCGCGGGCGGGCGCTTCAAGGGCGGAAGCGGGAGGGAGTCGAAGGTACTAACACGTTTGGAGGATTTCACAAGCGGGAGGCCGCCGGTAGTTTGAGGTTGCTGGCACGGGTCTTGTCAGCGGACTGCAGATCAGCACGTTGTTGTAACGATCAGCATAATTCCTTACTTCAGGATGGACTCGTATGACCACTCACACTTACACAGCCGATCTCCACAGCAGTGAAACGGGACCTTTCCGGAGCCTGTTGGCCCGGTATCGTTCGATGTATGCGCACGGGGAGACCCGGGGAGGGAGCCCGCGTGTGCCGCACCCGGGCGACGTGCTGTACTGGATCGGCTGCCTGAGCGCGGTGAGCGCTCTGCTGTTCTTCGCGACGCGCTGAAGGGGCGTGGCGAACAGCGGGGGCTGGGCTTCATGCGAAGCTGGCGCGCTTGAGCTTCTGGCGGAAGTCTTCACCGTGCATCTCGACCACCACGCACATCTCCTGCAAGCGCGAGCGCATGCGTTCGCCGATGCGGTCACCGAGGGTCTCTTCCCGGGTAGCGGCTTTGGGGGATGAGAGGTCGGCCCCGAGCGGAACGGCGTTGGGGTAGTTGGTGGTGATGATGGTGGTGCGGCGGTCGTTATAGCGGGTGTTCAGGATGTGAGCGACGGTGTCCCAGACCCAGTCTGTGGGTTTTGCCGCGCCGAGTTCATCGAGCACGAGCACCTCGGCCTCGAAGACGGGGCGGAGGATGGAGAGCTCGGTGGCGGCGACGGCAGGGCTGTAGCTGTTCTGCACCTGCTTGAGCAGATCGCGGTAGTCGAAGAAGAGGCCTGTGGCTGCGCGGTCTGCGACCAGGGCCTGGAGGATTGCGACGGCCAGGTGGGTTTTGCCGACGCCGATGGATCCGGTGAGCAGCAGGCCGGTGCCCGCGGTCTCGACCGGGTAGCCTTCGACGAACTTGCGGGCGCGGAGGTGGGCGGCGGAGAGGGAGCGGTGCGCGCCGCGAAATCCACTTTCGTAGCTATCGAGCGAGCAGTGCTCGTAACGGCGCGGGATGCGGGCGGACTGCAGGCGCCGGGATGCTCTGCGCTCGAGCCGGCACTGGCAGGTTCTGGCGGCCTGGCGTCCGTCTTCCTGCACGATTTGCAGCCCGGACCCCTCGCAGATCATGCATGTCTCGTTCATTGGGGCTTGCTCCGTCTCCCCAGTATCGCAGCCTGGAGAGGGGGTGAATCGAATTGCGAGGTGTGGGAATCCAAGTTAGACTGAGGAGAAGCAGCCCCAAAGCCCGATGCGCCCCGGAGCGAGACGACCGGAGGGCGCGTGGGCCGCGCGAGGGGTAGATCGATGTGGCGGTGATTGGACCCGCTGCAAGCGAAGCGCGAGCCCGGGGCAATATCTTAGGAAGAGAGTTCAAGGCCATGCCGAAGGAAGCGATTCACCCGAACTACGACACGATCAACGTACGGTGCGCGTGCGGAAACATCTTCGAGACGCGCTCGACGCACAAGGGGGACATTGTGGTGGAAATCTGCGCCGCGTGCCACCCCTTCTTTACGGGCAAGCAGAAGCTGGTCGACACGGCGGGCCGCGTGGAGCGGTTTCGCCGGAAGATCGCGACGGCCGACGCCACCAAGGCCAAGGCCGCGGAGTCTGCCAAGAAGTAACCCGCAACCATTCCACCGGCGAAGGGCCTCCACCACTGTGGGGGCCCTTTCAGCAGCACTCACGATTCGCGCGGAACGATTCCGTGTTGAGAAGAACGACTTACGACGATAGGGGATGTGCCAGTACGGCGGAGCCGGAGATCGCCGTTCGCATTCGATGAAGAAGCGCTACACGCTCGAGCAGAAGAGATGGGACGCGCCGGTGGACCACGCGATGCCCGAGCACACCCGCGTCCCTGCCAGCTTCATGGTGGGTACTGTGCGGGTCGCGCCTGCGACTGTTCTTGCGCCGATGGCCGGGGTGACGGACACGGTATTTCGGCGGTTCATCAAGAACGCGAGCCTGTTCACACCGGCAGCGTGCGATCCGGCCTCTCCGGACGTGGACGCGGCTACGAGCAACCAGCAGTCCGGGTGCGGCCTGATCATGACGGAGTTCACGTCGGCGGATGGACTCTCGCGGATGCGGGAGACGAAGCGCAAGCGGTACCTGACGTACTACGACGACGAGCACCCGATCTCGGCGCAGCTGTTCGGGTCGAATCCGGAGACGCTGGCGGACTCGGCTCGGATTGTGGAGGACGCGGGGTTCGACGTGGTCGACCTGAACCTTGGGTGCCCGGCGAAGCGGGTGGTGGCGTGCAATGGCGGCTCCGGCCTGTTGCGCGATCTGCCGCAGATCGAGCGGATCTTTCGTGCGGTGCGCGCGGCGGTGTCGATCCCGTTTACGGTGAAGTTCCGGCTGGGATGGAACGATCACCACATCGTGTGTGTCGAACTGGCGCGGATGGCGGAGGCGTGCGGGTTGAATGCGGTGGCGCTGCATGCGCGCACGCGCGAGGACGGATACACGGGCCAGGCGCGGTGGGAGTACATTGCGGCGGTGAAGGATGCGGTGGGCATTTCTGTGATCGGAAACGGGGACGTGCGGACGCCCGAGGATGCTGCCGCGATGGTTGAGGCGACGGGATGCGACGCGGTGATGATCGGCCGGGCGGCGCCGTCGAACCCGTGGATCTTCCGGCAGATTGCGCAGTATACGGCGACCAAGGAGGCGACGGGCGTGGGGAGCTACGACATGCCGACGGACCTGGATCGGTATCGGATGATCCGGACGTACTTCGGGATGCTGGTCGATGAGATCGCTCATGACGAGGCGGCTGAGGCGGCGCGGGCAGCAGCGATCATCGCTTCGGGTCAGACTGCGCGCGCTGAGCGGCATCGGGATGCGGTGGGGAAGATGAAGCAGTTTGCGGCGTGGTTTACGCATGGGGTACCGGGGGGTGGCGGGTTGCGCAAGCAGATCTTCGAGGCGAAGAACGGCCATGCGGTGCTGGACGCGGTGGAGGCGTTCTTTGCCGGGGGTACGAGGCGTGCGGAGGTGTCCGAGACGGCGGAGGAGCCGTCGCTTGAGGCGATGGGCGCGGGCTGCGACTGAGGGAGCTCTCCTGTTCGGCGGCTGATGGATTGCGCGGCACGTGAGTTGACGTGAAGGCGAGGGAGGGGCGTGGCGGATTGTTTCTGCGGGGTCTGACGCTCTAGGTGTGGGTGCGGGGCTCGGGCCCGTGGCTGCGCTTGCGCCAGACGACGCGGAGCTGCTCGCGCCAGCGTTCGTCGACGGCGGCGAGCTCCCAGTCGACTCGCGGCGAGAGATGGCGGAGGACCACCTCCGTGGCGGGATGGATGCGCAGCGCGGGGGCGACGAGGTAGAGGCGGGGCGGTCTGGGGGAGAGCGCGACTCCGGCGAAGTAGCCGTGCCGCTGGAATTCACCCATTCCGAGGCTCTGGCTGCCGGCGTGGTCTGCGGTCTGCATGTGGTGCCAGCGGACGCGCACCCAGTAGTCCAGGCCCTGGAGGGCGAGGTGGAGGTCCTCCTCCGCCTTGACCTCGATGACGGCGAGCCGGCCATCGTTCAGGACGGAGAGCAGGTCCATCATGCCGCGGTCTGACCCGGCGAAGGCGGGCACCTGCGTGTAGACGTGGGCGGGGTTGAGGTGGGCGTCGAGAGGCAGCAGGTCGTGCCTGAGCACGGACTCGAGCCAGCGTTCGGTCTGGGTGCGGAAGAGTGGGTCCCGGGGGTCGGCGCCGGGTCTGCGGCGTTCCAGCAGCGTGGCGATGCGTCGCTCGAGCTCGTCGGTGTTGGCTGGTGTGAGCGGCGTCTCGTTGGGGCCTGCGCCTACGGTGATTTCGGCGAGGCGCTCGAAGCGCTGGCCGGCATAGCTTGCACGGATGCGCGCGAACTCGAGGCCATGGAGCAGGAAGGCGATCTCGGCGCTGCTGCGGACGCGCTGTTCGACGAGGCTGCGGGCGGGTTCGGGCAGGAGAGCCAAGACACGCGCGGTGGGCTCGGCGAAGCGCTCGCGCGCGGCGCTCTCGCTGACTGCGTGCACGAGATGCGAGGCCAGGTTGCCGGCGTCGATGGGGTCGCGCGGGGTCAACTCTTCGGTGCGGTCGTCGTACTCCCACAGCTCCCACTGGGCGGCTTCGGCGCTCATCCAGGGCATGCGGGAGAGGGTGAGTGCAGCGGTGCCGCGCGGCACCAGCATACGGAGCCCACGGACGACGCGGCGTCCTGCGGCGCGTTCGCGGCAGTGGGCGAGCCACAGCACGCCCAGGGTGAGGATGCCATCGACGGTCGCTTGTGTCTCGGCCGCGTTTACCGCGATGAAGGCCCAGGCCTGCCGGCCCTGCACGAGCATGCCTCGGGCGTAGGCGGGGCCGAAGCTCTTCTCCAGGTCCATGGCGGTGCGTATGCCGTCGCAGGTCCAATCGGGAAAGACGCGTGCAAGCATACGTTCAAGCACCATGGCGAAGCGCGTTCGTGTGGTCTCGCGGGAGCTGGGTGTGCGGCGGTCAACCTCGCCTGCGAGCTCGAGGACGGTGGGAGTTGCGTGCCCGAAGCGGTGCGTCGTCAGGTGGAGCACGGCCTTGCGGGGTATGGCGGCTGAGACCCTTCGGACGATGTTGCGGTCTTCGCTCCAGAGCTGCAGGGTGCAACGGCCGTACTCGGTCGCGAGCGAGTACTTTGCGGCGCGCATGTCGAAGAGCACCTTACCCTGCTCGGAGACGATGGTCTTTGGATACTCGGCGAAGAAGGCCTCGAGCGCCGCGGCGATCTGCTCGGGCGTCTGCTCGGGTTGGGGGTGTGGCTTGCCACGGGAGACTCTGGTGGGCCGCATGCGCACGCAAAGTGTAGCACCGGCCGCATGGGGTGAGTCGAGACTTTTTCAGAACGGCAGTTGCTATACCTTGTGGCGAAAGGTATAGTCTCCCCCATGGCTGTGCGCGACACGAATCCGAAGTTCATGAACGGGGTGCCCGAGCTGCTTGTGCTGCAGCTGCTGGCGGGCGGGGAGATGTACGGGTACGAGCTGGTGCAGGCGATCGTCGAGCGGACGGGCTCCGTGGTGGCGCTGAGCGAAGGGGTGGTGTACCCGGTGCTGCACGGGCTGGAACAGGACGGCGCTTTGAAGTCGCGGCGCCGGACGGTAAACGGGCGCAGCCGCATCTACTACACTCTGACGCGCGGGGGCACGCGGCGCCTCAAGGAGCTTTCGGGGACATGGACACGTCTTGCGGCGGCGATCCAGACGGTGCTGACAGGAGGAGACGATGCAGCGATCCTGGGCTAAGGTCGAGGGCGAACTTCGTGAACGTCTGTTGCGGGGCGGCGTTGCTCCACGGCATGTGCGCCGCTTTCTGCGCGAGCTGGCGGAGCACCTGGACGATCTGCGGGGGGAGGAAGAACGTGCCGGCACCGCCGACGCGGGCGCGGCTGCGCTGGTGCGGCTGGGCGGCGTGGATGAGCTGGCAGCCAGCGTGATCCGCCAGCCGCAGCTCCAGGCGTGGAGTGCGCGCGCTCCGCTGGCGGCGTTTGGGCTGCTTCCAATGGTGGTGCTGGCTGGGGCGTATGTGGCCGCGTGCCTGGTCCTGTGGTCCGGATGGCGGCTCTTCCTTTGGGATCGTGCGACGCCGTTTGTGCCGGTTCACGGCCTGGCGGTTGTGTACTTCGGCGTCGGGCGGCTGATCTTCTACACGGCGCCGGTGGTGGCGGGGTGGGTGTTTGCTGCTGCGGCGGCGCGGCAGAGGCTTTCGGCGTGGTGGCCGATACTGGCTTCGGCTGTGGTCGCGGCGGCCGGGGGAGCGGCCCGCGTCCATGCATTGCGCTCGGCGGGGTCGGAGCACGTAGGGCTGAGCTTTGCCCTGGGCGGTCAGCCGCTGCCGTTGTTTTCCGGAGACCCGATCGGCTGGTTCCTTTCGACCAGCTGGACTCACGCACTGCTGATCCTGCTGCTCTCGACGGCTCCGTATGGAGTGTGGCGGGCGCTGCGTGTGCGCGGCGTACCGGCGTAACGGGACGGCGCGGCTAGAGCGTTGTCTGGAAGTGCAACGCGGTGATGCGCATGTGTTCGCGGAAGTAGAAGGCGTGAGCCTCGTGCCGGTGGGTGCCGGAGTCGAGGCTGAAGGTCTCGCATTCGTGGGAACGGGCGTGTTCCTTGAGCCAGTCGAGCATGGCTCGGCCGTGGCCGTGCGACCGGTGGAGTGCATCGGTGACCAGGTCGTCGACGTAGAGGGTCTTGCCGCTGCTGAGCATGCGCTGGATGCGAAATCCGGCGACGGCGACGACGGATCCTCCGTGTTCCAGGTAGGCGAGCGTGTAGCCTTCGGCCTGCTGCGCCTTCACGCGCACGGCGAACTCATGCTGCTTGAGGGAGGGGCGGAGGTGGGACATCACGGCGAAGCAGCGTTCTATCTCGACCGCAGACTGCGCCAGCTTCACGTCGGGCACGGTTACCAATCCTCGCGGGCGCGAAGGTGCATGATGTGGGCGACGTGATGGCGGGAGTGCCAGGCGTAGAGGAGGGTCGCCTTCTCCAGGGTGACGGGGCCCATCTTGGGATGTTTGAAGCCGCACTTCCACTCGTCCGCGCAGATGGACTGCAGCAGCAGGACCCAGCGTGCATGGAGGCTTTCGATGAGTTCGAGCGACCACTCGACGGGGCCTTCGTAGTCGTGCATTCTGGCCCAGGCCTTTTCGTCGTAGGCGGTGATGGTGGGCCAGTCTTCGGTGAGGGCGAGGCGGACGCGGAGCACGGCGTTCATGTGGCTGTCTGCGATGTGGTGCACGAGCTGGCGGACGGTCCAGCCGCCGTCACGGTAGGGGGTGTCCAGTTGCTCTGCGTCGAGATCGTCGACTGCGTTGCGGAGGTGAGTCGGCAGCTCGGCCAGCCCGGCGATCGCGTGGATCCGGTCTGCCACGGTGATGGTCTCCGGGGGGGAGAACGCGCCTAAGGGAAAGCGCAGATCCCCTGTCGTCTGTACGACTGAAGCCTTGCCTGTGCCCATTCTGGCAAGGTAGCACAGCGGCTGGCGATCCCCACGACGATATGCGAGAGCTCGTGACACTTTTGTGTGGTCTCCTCTGAGGGCGCGCAGCAGACGGTGAACGGTGTCTGGCATCATACTGTGTGGATGCGTCTCTCCATCGTGCTGGTAGCTGCGGGTGTAGCCGCTTTCTGCGTGTCGGCCCGGGGACAAAGTTCGCGGGCGCCTGCCGTTACGACAGCTGCGGCGTATGCGGGATTCGATCGCAACCTCTACCCCGGGGATGCGGCGCTCGAGGCGCTGCGGACGCAGTTCGCGTTTGCGGGGTATTGGCTGACGGCGCCTCCAGGAGAGACGGGCAACACGTGGGTTGGGAAGCGGGAGGCGCTGCGCCGGGCCGGCTTCGGCTTCCTGCTGCTGGCGAACGGCAGGCTGGACCGGGAGATCCTGGCCGCGGCGAAGGCCGGCACCGCGCCGGCAAAGCTGGGGCAGAGGGACGCGGCGGCAGCTGTGGCCGCAGCGCGCCGGGAGGGCTTTCCGGCGGGCGCGGTGATCTTTCTGGACCAGGAGGAGGGCGGCCGGCTGCTGCCGGAGCAGGCGGGCTACCTGCTGGGGTGGACCGAGGCGCTGGCGGCCACGGGGTTCCTGCCGGGGGTGTATGCCAGCGGCCAGCCTGTGCCGGACGGCAGGGGGCCGGATGGGCGGGCGAGGACGATCACCACGATCGAAGATATTCGGGCCAGGGTGGCGGCGGAGCATCTGCATGCGATCGCGTTCTGGGTGGTGCAGGATGCATGCCCGCCGGCACCGGGCTGCGTCGTCCAGCCTCCGCGGCCTGACGCGAGCGGCACACCGGGAGCGATCGTGTGGCAGTATGCCCAATCGCCGCGCCGGCCGGAGCTCACGGGCCGCTGCGCTGCCAGCTACGCGCCGGACGGAAACTGCTACTCGCTCGCACCGGCGCGCTTCTTTATCGACCTGGACACGTCGTTGTCGCAGGACCCTTCGCACGGGCGGTAGGGCCGGGAGGCGCAGCATTTCGAGCGGGGGAGCACGGAGGCAAGGGGAGCACGGAGTGCGGGGTTTCGCTCCGCTACACTGGCCCGGAGGCCTGGCGATGAAGCAGTGGATACCGATTGCGCTGTGCTGGGTGGCTCTTGTGCCGCCGATTCTCCGGGCGCAGTCTGCGACGGCGGATGCGACTCCGACCATCTCGACCCGGTCCACCCTTGTGCTGGTGCCGGCGCTGGTCCGGGACAAGGCGGGCCAGCTTGTCTATACGCTGAAGGCGGGAGACTTCAGCCTGACGGACGACGGGGTCCCGCAGCCAGTGCACCTGGAGGAAGACACCGGCGGCGAACCTCTTGCGCTGGTGGTCCTGATCGAGGCGGGCGGGGATGGTGTGCGGGAGCTGGGCAAGTACGGGGCGCTGGCTGGGATGCTGGAGTCGGTGGTCGGCGCGGTTCGCCATCGGGTTGCGGTCGTCGCGTTCGATGCGCACCCCGAGCTGGAGGAGGACTTCACCGAAGATGTGGGCGCCGCGGCTGAGATTATCCAGCAGGTGGCGGACGCGGAGGCCGGGGACAAGGGCGGCGCGATTCTGGATGCTCTGGCGTACTCGATCGACCTGCTGCGCAAGCAGCCACCCGAGTACCGCCGTGCTGTGCTGATGCTGACGGAGACGCGCGACCGGGGGAGCGGGGTGTCGCTCGAGACAGCGCTGCGGGCGGTCAGCGACACGAACACGTCGGTGTACGCGATCGGCTTCTCATCGGCGAAGTCGGATGTGGCTCACGAGGCGTCGAAGCTCTCCTCCGCACAGCCGGGGCCGGCGGGCGGCTGCATGGCACGCGATCATACGGACGACCCGACGACCTCGGACAACCCGTTCATCCAGGCGTGGGACTGCCTGAGCCAGCTGGCGCCTCCGCTTCGGCTGGTGAAGATGGCTGCCTTTGCGACCGAAGGGCTCCGCCGCAACGTCCCAGAGACGGTAGCACGGCTTACGGGCGGGGAGTACTTCAAGCTTGGGAACACGAAGAGCTTCGAGCGGACGCTGCAGACGATCTCGAACCACATCCCGAATCGCTACGTGCTGAGCTTTCAGCCACAGACGCCCCACCCGGGTCTGCACCTGATCACGCTTGAGCTGAAGGAGTACCCGCAGCTGAAGGTGACGGCGCGGACGAGCTACTGGGCCGCACCGTAGGCATTGCCCAACGCTGGGCGGGTGGGAGGCATTCGAGCGATCTGGCGGATTCCAAGCTGGGCCTGGCGGATCCCAAGCTCGGCCTGGCGGATCCCAAGCTCGGCCTGGCGGATTCGAAGCTCGGCGCGGCGGTGCCGGGGTCTATTGCGCCGCCCGGTCCTGGGGGTGAACCGCGCGCGGAAGGCTTCCAAATGTACCACGTCGATGCCGGTGCATCTCCGATACTGTTTGCCCGGAACCCGGATGAAGCCTAGAATTGAAGTTGTGACCGCGCCGCAGGCCTTTTCGCAACCCGTACCCCAGCCCAAACCCAAGACCGAGCACAAACGATATTTCATGGATACGCTGGGCCTCTCCGAGCGCCTGATGGAGCGGTGCCTGGGGGAGGCGCTTTCGGCTGGGGGTGACTACGCGGACCTTTACTTTGAGTCCGTTACCTCGACCTCTTTGGGGATGGACGAGTCGCTCGTGAAGACGGCGTCCCAGGGGATCAGCGTGGGGTGCGGAGTTCGTGTGCTGTCGGGCGAACGCACCGGGTACGCCTACACGGACGACCTTTCGCCGGAGCGCCTGCTGCGCGCGGCACGGACTGCGGCATTGATCGCGAGCGGCCCCGCGAAGCAGCAGATGCATGGCTTTCGCAAACCGGATGCCGAGCTGAGCCTGTATCCGATTGCGGGGGCGACGGCGGATGCGGCGATCGCGTCCAAGCTGGCGCTGATCGAGCGGGCGGACAAGGCTGCGCGGGCGTTCGACAGCCGTATCACCCAGGTGCGGGCGGGCTTCAACGACGAGCTTCGGCGCATTCTGATCGCGGCTTCCGACGGCACGTTCGCCTCCGACACGCAGCCGTTGGCGCGGCTGAACGTCTTTGTCATCGCGAAGGACGCGCAGGGGTCTGCGCGGGGTACGTCCGGCGGCGGCGGACGGGTGACGATGGATTTCTTTGAGGGAGCCAAGTCTCCGGAGCACTTTGCGCGGGAGGCTGCGCGCACGGCGATTCTGCAGCTTGGCGCGGTGGCCGCGCCGGCGGGGGAGATGCCGGTGGTGCTCGGACCGGGCTGGCCTGGAGTGCTGCTGCATGAGGCGGTAGGGCATGGGTTGGAGGCGGACTTCAACCGGAAGAAGACCTCTGCCTTTGCGGGTCTGATCGGGCAGAAGGTGGCGAGCGAAAAGGTGACCGTTGTGGATAACGGCCTGATGCCGAACCGCCGTGGCTCGATCAACATGGACGACGAGGGGAATCCCACGCAGGAGACGGTGCTGATCGAGAACGGCATTCTGAAGGGCTTTCTCTCGGACAAGCTGAACTCGCGCTTGATGGGCATGCCCAACACGGGTTCCGGCAGGCGCGAGAGCTACCACCACATCCCCATGCCGCGGATGACGAACACGTACATGCTGAACGGCGAAGACCTGTCGGAAGACATCATCCGGTCGGTCTCTCGCGGGCTGTACGCGGTGAACTTCGGTGGCGGCCAGGTAGACATCACGAATGGCAAGTTTGTCTTTTCGGCCTCGGAGGCTTACCTGATCGAGGACGGTAAGGTGACGCGTCCCGTGAAGGGGGCGACGCTGATCGGCAACGGGCCGGAGGCGCTGAAGTACGTCTCCATGGTCGGCAACGACCTTGCACTGGACGAAGGCATCGGCACGTGCGGCAAGGCGGGACAATCGGTCCCGGTTGGCGTAGGGATGCCCACAATCAGACTCGACCGGATGACGGTCGGGGGAACAGGACAGTAGCGATGGCAGCGGAACGTGAGACCAAGCTGTACGAGTGTGAAGTAAAGCGGCGGCGGGTGAAGACCGGGGGAGGGTACGAGCCCTTCTGGAAGGTGAAGCCTGTGGCTGAGGCCCTGGTGGATGCGGACACCGAGTTCCGCTGCAAGGATTGCGGCGGCGAGGTCAAGCTGTTCCGCACCCACAAGGCGGGCGGTCCTGCGCCGCATGCGGAACACAAGCGCCGCGAAGATTCGGAGTACTGTCCCTCTGGCCTGCACTTCAAAAAGGCCAGCGATGGGCGAGAACCCCGACCGTCGTCCCACCCAGTAGAGTAGCCAACCCAGCTTCCTGAAAGGCATCCCCGATGACCTCCGAATCCGAAAAGATCTACGAGTGCCAGGCGAAGCGTCGCCGGTTGAAGACCGGTGGTGGGTATGAGCCCTTCTGGAAGCTGAAGTCTGTCGCGGAGGCTGTGGTGGATGCGGATGCCGAGCTTCGCTGCCCGGATTGCACGGGTGCGGTCAAGCTGCACCGCCGGCACATCGCGGGTGCGCCGCCTCCCCACATCGCGCACAAGCTGAAGACGGACTCCGAGTACTGCCCGGCGGGTGTTCACTTCCGGAGGTCCACGGACGGACGGCAGCCGCGGATGTCGGAGCACCCGGTCCGCTGAGCTGGGGCGTTTAGCGGGAGCAGGGTCGGTGGGCGACAACTGAAGCGAACTCAGCCTGTATTCTGATACCAGATGCCGACCGAGACTCTCCCCGCCAGCGACCTGATCTCTCTTGCCCACGATGTCCTGACCCAGGCCCGGAGGGCGGGGGCCTCGGACGCCGAGGTTGTCGTCTCCGAGGGCAACGAGTTCTCCGTCACGGTGCGCCTGGGACAGGTGGAGCAGCTGAAGGAGTCCGGCTCACGCGCGATCGGGCTGCGGGTCTTTCTGGGGCAGAAGACGGCGAGCACCTCGTCCTCCGATCTGTCGCCCGAGGCTCGGCAGCGGCTGGTGGAGGGTGCTCTGACGCTGGCGCGCATCACGAGCGACGATCCGTTCGCGGGCCTGCCCGAGCCCGGCGAGTATGGCCAGCATCCGGCGGAGTCTCAGCACCTTTACTTCGAAGACGTCAATCAGCAGCCCCCTGTGGACCGCATTCGCATTGCGCGGGAGGTGGAGGCGGCCGCGATGGCGTACGACACGCGGATTCAGAATTCGGGTGGCGGCGACTTCGACACCGCAACCTCACACCGGATCCTGCTGAACTCGCGGGGGTTTACGGGGGAGTACAGCCGGTCGTACTGCGGCTTCTCCGCTGCGCCGATCGCGCACGATGCTGATGGCAGGATGCAGCGCAACTACTGGTACTCGAGCGCGCGTACCACCCGTCTGCTGGAGGATCCGGTGGCGGTCGGGCAGGAGGCGGCGCAGCGGACGCTGCGGCGTCTTGGCGCACGGCAGGTAAAGACCCAGCAGGCGCCGGTGGTCTTCTCTCCTGAAATCGCGCGCAGCATCATCGGCAACATCTTCGACGCGGCGAATGGGGACGCCATCTACCGCCATGCTTCCTTCTTCGCGGACAAGCTTGGCGAACGCGTGGCGGGGGACAACGTGACGGTGATCGACGACGGCACGCTGGTCTTCCAGCACCCGGGGGGGATTGAGACCGGCGGCTTCGGCACGGTGCCGTTCGACGCCGAGGGCCTGCCCACACGGCGCACCGTGCTTGTGGAGCGCGGGATCCTGAAGAGCTATGTGCTGAACTCCTACACGGCGCGGAAGCTGGGGATGCGCTCGACCGGGTCGGCCTCGCGCGGTCTGGCGGGAGCGCCGGGCATCGGCGCACACAACTTCTTCCTCGAGCCGGGCAGCCTGACGCCCGAACAGATCATCGGGGAGATTCGCTCCGGCCTGTATGTCACGGAGACGATGGGCTTCGGCGTCAACCTCGTCACGGGCGACTACTCCCAGGGGGCGGCCGGCCTGTGGATCGAGAACGGCGAGCTGGCCTACCCGGTCGAAGAGATTACCATCGCCGGCAACCTGCGCGACATGTACCAGAACATCGTGGCGATCGGGAACGATCTAACCTTCCGGTCGGCGAGTGCCGCGCCTACGCTGCGCATCGAAGGCATGACGATCGCGGGCAGCTAAGGGATGGCCATTGCTTGGCCAGGCGGCAAAGACAAGGACGCATTACACACTTCCGCAAGTGGTGATGTGGATTCCGGCGCGCGATTGACTGTGGAACGGTGAAGGGCGGAACTGAAGTCAGCGGCTCACGGCGCGGCGTCTACTCCCCACCGGCGTCCTCCGCTCCGGAGTAGAAGTATCCCGTGCGCGTCTGCACCTTCCACGTCGTGTCTCTGCCCTTGATCTCGATCTTGCGGAAGCCATACCCGGGCCCATGATTGGCCGGCGTGTACCCCAGCACATATTGCATGCGCATCTCCTCTGCGATGGCGGAGAAGATCCGGTCGAGCCCCTGGCGAAAGGTGACCTGGTACATACGACCGCCGGTTGCCTCGGACAGGCGCGTGAGCACCTCCTTTCCCCTCAGTTGACCGGGGTCACGGCCGGCCAGCCAGCCTGGCTGCTCATTCGTGTACAGAATGGAATAGATCACGGTGTTCGAGACCTGCGCGGCCTGGATTGCGGCGTCGAGCGTCAATTGGCTGCCGCTGTCGCGGCCATCGGTGAGGACTACGAGGGCGTTGCGGCCTTCGACGCCGCGGGTTACCCGCTCGCAGGTCAGGTCGAGCGCGTCGTACAACAGCGTGCCGCCGGGGTGCTCCAGGCGCGGGGCGTGCGTATCCTCCAGGTGGCCGAGCGCAGCGGCCAGGTCGTCCCTGGCCGAGGTGGGCTTGGCGAGCAGGGAGATGGCGTTGTCGAACCGGATCAGGAATGCGGTGTCCTCCGGCCGTACCAGCATGGAGGCGAGAAACTGGCTGGCGGCTGTTCGCTCCTTGGAGATGAATTCCTTCTGGCTGCCGCTTGTGTCGACCAGGAGGCCCACGACGAGCGGCCGGTCGTGATCGACCGAAAGGTACCGGATGCGCTGGGGTACGCCGTCCTCAAGCAGAGTGAAGTCCTGCTTTGTGAGTCCATCGAGCAGCCTGCCCTTGCCGTCGCGGACTGTAACAGGGACCGTTACAACCTGGGCCTGGACGCTCAGTGTAAACGGCTGCTCCTGCTGCGCCGTCTGAGGCAGGGTCTGCCGCGCGGGCGAGAGGAGCATGCCGCCGAGTGCTGCCATCCGGAGCACCTTCAGGGAACGGTTTGCGATCGTGGGACTCAATGGCCGAATGCTACTACGCCAGGCGGCGGCAGCCGGAGTGCAGTGTTTCGGCATAGCGCACCTGCCGCCGGCGGGATGTTCTCTCTTCGGGCAGCGTCGGTGATTCGCGGTTGCGCCGTTTGATGTCATAATCGCCAGAGCACTGCCCACCCCAAATCGGCGGAGAGCGTCCATGCCGTCCAGTAAGTTTCTCGATCTGCCTCCTGCGGCTTCGCGCGATAAGGCGAGCTTTGAAGTGCTGCGCGTGTGGGTTGCCGAGCGCGGGCAGCATGTGTCGATCCGTTCGGGCGCGTGGGAGGATCCGTTTGCGTGGGGGATCGTGCTGGCCGACCTGGCACGGCACATCGCGCACGCCCATACGCTGCAGCACCCTGAGGCAGACGCCGAGGCGTTTGTGGAGCGGCTGCTGGAGGGGTTCCACGCGGAGATCGAGAACCCGACGGATGAGCCTGAGGGGGAAGTGACGCAGTAGAGGCTGTGGCTGCATGGAAGCAGCCGGCCGCGGCAGTGACCGGGGAGGAGCTTCGCCGGCACTGCGGCGGGCGAATACAATCGCGCTGTGGGCGCGCCGTTCAAGTGGGAGCAGACCGTAGCTTTTTCCGTCGAGGGGGCCGCGGAGGTGTTGCGTGGGATTCCGGCTCTGCCGGGGGTGTTTGCGCTGTATGGGGCGCCGGACGCCGAAGGGGTGAGTCCGCAGCCGTACCTGACGCGGGCGGCGGATATCCGGCGCCGGATCGTGCGGCTGCTGGGACCGGCCGAGCTCTCAGCAGATGGTCGAGGGCTGACGAAGCGGCTGAACCTGCGCGAGCGTGTGGTGCGGATCGAGTACACGGTGACCGGCTCGGAGTTCGAGGCGGCGCTGGTGCTGTATGCGGCCATGACGGCGGTGTTCGGTGCGGAGGAGGCGCGGCGGCGTCTGAAACTGCGGACGCCTTTCTTCTTGCGGTTTACGGCGGAGAACCGTTTTCCGCGGGTGTATGCGACGAACCGGCTGAGCCGCCGCGCTCTGGGGACGACCTACGGGCCCTTTCCGTCGCGGGCCGCGGCCGAGCGCTACTGCGATGCAGTACTCGATCTGTTCAAGCTGCGGCGGTGCTGGGAGGAGCTTGCGCCCGCGCCCGAGCATCCGGGCTGCATCTACGGGGAGATGAACAAGTGCCTGGCGCCTTGCAATCAGGCGTGGAGGTCGGAGGCAGCCGAGAGCTACACGGCGGAGGCTGCGGCGGTGCGGCGGTTCTTCGACACCCGGGGCGAGAGCATGGTGGTGGCGATCGGGCTCGAGCGCGAGGAGGCGAGTGCCGCGATGGACTTCGAGCGCGCGGCGGAGATGCATGCGCAGTGGAACAAGGTGCGCGGGGTGCAGGCTTTGGCGGATGAACTCGTCGCGGCGATTCCCAATCTGCGGGCGGTGCTGGTTCATCGTGCGGTGAAGGAACAGGGCGGAGCCTCCATGGGTGAGGCTTCGGACGACGGCGGTGGGGGAGCCGTTGACGCGGCGTTCCATGCGGCGGTGTTTCTGGTGGCGGGCGGGTGCGTTGTGGGACCGGAGATGCTCTCCACGCTGGGGGTACGCGCGGTGCGGGAGCAGACCTCCGTGGGCAGTTCGTTGTTTGCGCAGCCGCTGATGCTGGCTCCGGTGCCGCTGGCTCCGGTGCCGCTGGCGAAGGGGGCACCGGATGCGGCCGCGCCGCCGACGGCATTGGCGGCGGAGTCCCCGGAGGCGCGGGCGGCTGGAGTCGTCGGCGCACTGGAGGCTCGGGTGAGGTCAGACAGCGGGGAGGACCTCGCTACCCTGTCCGATCACCTTTCGCTGCTGCGGAGGTGGTACTACAGGCCGGAGAAGCAGCGCGGCGGTGAGGTGTTCTTTCCGGATGCCAACGGCATGTGGCCGGTGCGGCGGATCCTGAATGGGGCGGCGCGGGTCGTTCTGGGGGATCCGGGCAAGATGGCGGAGACTCAGCGGGGACTGGCGGAGCGGAATGCCGCGGACGTCGTGCCTCGCCCCATGAAGACCAAGGTGCTGCACGAGGGGCGGCCCGATGTGGAGCGGGTGGTGGCGGTCGTGGAGAAAGGGAAGTTCCGGAGCAGGCGCAAGAAAGCTGCCTCAGCGGGGGACGCCGCCGCACCTGAACCTGAGGGCTGACCCGCGGGCGGTGTTGGACGCGAAGAGTCTGCGGAGTTGGAGCGGCTCGGGTGCTGACGGGCGCGGCCCTGCCTGAGGCCGGAGGCTCCATGAAGAGCGGAGCCTCCGCCGCAGGGCCGGATCCGTGGGGGCCGATCGGTGAGTGCCGATGCGTGGGGTGCTGATCGGTCTGCGTTACCGGGTGCGGGATCTATCGAATTGGGGCTGAGCCGCCGAGGCGATGGAAGGGACCGACGGGGCCGATCAAGCCGAACTGCTGGAGCAGCCAGACAATGACCATCAGGATGATGATCAGGCGGATGATCGTCTTGATGGTGCCGTCCATCGGGATCATGTCGATCAGGTACAGCACCAGACCGATGACGACAAGGGTGACGATGATGCTGATGATGCCGGACGTAAACATAGGCGGACGTTCTCCTGCGGGTTGGATGCGTGCGGAAGCTGAGTGTTATGCGGGAGATGTGATTTTATTTGCCTGCGGTCAGACTCTCCAGGCGGTTAGATCTCCGCGGTCAGATCTCCAGGATAACGGGCATGATGAGCGGCCGGCGCGACATCGACTTCTGGATGTGGCGCTTCAGGTCATTGCGGATCTTCTCCTTGATGACTCCGTAGTCGGCGATCTCTTCGGCGCTCGAGGAGTCGAGGGTGCGCTGGACGATCTGGCGGGAGTCGGCGATCATCGCGGGGTCTTCGGCGGCGAAGCCGCGCATTACGATCTCTGGCGCGGTCTCGACCTTGCCGGTGTGCTTGTTGATGGTGAGGATGGGCAGGACGATGCCGCCCTCGGAGATGTGCTGGCGATCGCGGATGATGACATCTTCGACGACGTCGATGGAGCCGCCGGCGTCGATGCAGACGCGGCCGACGGTGATCTTGCCGGTCTTGGAGGCGGAGCCCTTGTCGATGTCGAGGATCTCGCCGTCTTCGAGCAGGATGACCTTTTCGACGATGCCGGTGGCGGCCGCGAGTTCGGCGTGACGCTTGAGGTGGCGATAGTCGCCGTGTATCGGGATAAAGAACTTGGGCCGGAGGAGGTTGATCATCAGGCGCAGCTCTTCCTGCGAGCCGTGGCCGGAGACGTGGATGAGGCCCTGGGTGCCATCGTCGTGGATGACCTTGGCGTCGCGGCGCTCCAGGTGGTCGATCATCCGGTAGATGCCCTTCTCGTTGCCGGGAATGACGCGGGAGGAGAGGATGACGGTGTCGCCTGGATCGATCTTGGCGAACTTGTGGTTGTCGACCGCGGCGCGGGAGAGTGCGGACATGGGCTCGCCCTGGGTGCCGGAGATCAGGAGCATGACCTTGTTGGAGGGCATGTCGCGGATCTGGCCGGGATTGATGATGAGCCCTTGCGGCGGGTCGAGATAGCCGAGGTCCTGAGCGATCTCGGTGGAGTTGTCGATGGAGCGGCCGATGACGGCGACCTTGCGGCCGTGGGCGTGGGCGAGGTCGAGCGCGATGCGGATGCGGTGGATGGAGGAAGAGAAGCAGGAGAAGAACAGCTTCTTCTGCGCCCGGGAGAAGATCTCGTCGAGTCGCGGACGGACGGCGCGTTCGGAGGGCGTGTAGCCGGGGCGATCGACGTTGGTCGAGTCCTGGAGGAGGCAGAGGACTCCCTGCTTGCCGAGTTCGGCGAAGGCGTGGAGGTCGAAGGGTTTGCCGTCGGGCGAGGAGAGGTCGATCTTGAAGTCGCCGGTATGGAGGACGATGCCGACGGGGGTATGGATGGCGAGGGCGACGCAGTCCACCAGAGAGTGCGTGACGCGGATGGGCTGGATGGTAAACGGCCCGAGGTTGAAGCGCTGGCCGGGAATCATCTCGATCAGCTCGGCGTTGTCCAGCAGGCGGTGTTCTTCGAGCTTGCCTTCGACGTAGGCGAGCGTAAATTCGGTGCCGTACACCGGAACGTTGAGCTCGGAGAGGATCCAGGGCAGGCCGCCGATGTGGTCTTCGTGGCCGTGGGTGAGGAGGATGGCGCGAACCTTGTCGCGGTTCTCGGTGAGGTAGCTAATGTCTGGAACGACGATGTCGACGCCGAGCAGCTCTTCCTCGGGAAACATCAGGCCGGCGTCGATGACGATGATGTCATCCTGCCAGCGGAGCGCCATGCAGTTCATGCCGAACTCGCCCAGGCCCCCGAGGGGAATCATGCGTAATTTGTTTTGTGCCATTTAGCTGATTTTACACTCCTGGGGAGGCGGAGCCGGTCGCGCCGGTTGAAGCCCGCACATCGGGGTGAGATGCGCTGCTCCGCGCGAGGGTCATCTGCGGGTTTGGGTTGGGCTGGGAGCCATGGCCCCGGCAAAGCTCAGAAACGAAGCCGGGCGCTCAGGATGGGAGAGTGGTTGTAGGTGTGGAAGTGCGTGAGGGCGATCTGCTCGCCGAGCCCGAGGGTGAGCGCAAGCCCGCGGTTGCCCCCTGTGGCGTGGCGGATGGGGATGCGGCTCACCACGAGACCCGGCGTCAGGAAGGTCTGCTGTCTGCCATCGTTTTTGCCTCCATGGAAGAGCGTGGCGTTGAGCTCCGCCTCGAGCCAGACCAGAGGCGCGGCGTGGAACTGGGTGGCCTCGTTCAGCAGCACCTGGCGGCCGAGGGTTGCGGCGCCGGTGATCGGGAGCGAAGCACCTGAGGCGACGGTGAAGGCGAATCGTCCTGCTCCCTTTCCGAACTCCAGGGTGGGCGTGACCGTGGCGCAGCAGCTTCCGTTCCCGGCCTTGCCGGTGGGGAGGGTGGCGGCGAGCTCGCCGGTGACGATGGCGTTGTGTCGGGACTCGGGACTGCCGTAGAACCTGTACTTCGCGCGCATTGCAGTGTCTCCGAAGCCGTCTTCGAGGCGCGGGTTCGAGTGCGTCAGGAACGGTGGCGGGCTGAAGCGGATCTCCATGCGCGCAAACGGGATGATCTGAAGGCCCTTGGCGCCGCCGAGATTCCAGGAGCTCTCTCGGTTGGGCAGGCTCTGACGGACGAAGTCTGCGCGAAAACCCTGCTCGATCCGGGGCGAGATCGTGACGAGCGGTGTGGCCCAGGAGGGCTGCTTGAGCTGGGTGGCGACGACGAGAGCCTGGTGCCTTTCGAAGTACGAGCCCTGCGCCGCGGAGGGCAGGCTCGCGACCAGGCACAGGAACGGTACCAGACGGGCGAACCTGGCGATGTGTCGCATCTCCCGATTGTAGGGGCGCGGGGGCCGTTGACGGACAGCCGCAGCGTTGGGACGGGGTGCGATGGCCGGATTGTGATGGGTGTGCGGTTCGGTGGCGGACGGGGTCAGCGCAGGAGGTCTTCGAGGGTGGTGGAGAGGTCGGTCTTCTCGTCTCGGTATTTGACGATGATGGGGGTGTAGACGCTCAGGCCCATCCCTTTGCCGTGGCCGGAGGGGATGGCACGGGAGCCTGGGACGACGACGGCTCCTGGAGGGATTGTGAGCGGGGACTCGGGTGAGGCTTTGAGAATGGTTCCGTTGACCACGTCGTACACGGGCGTGCCGCGGGTGAGGATGGTTCCAGCGGCCAGGATGGCGCGGGTGCGAACGACGGTGCCCTCGTAGACGCCGGTGTTGCCGCCGATGAGGCAATCATCCTCGATGATGACGGGGGAGGCGTTGACGGGTTCGAGGACGCCTCCGATCTGGGCGGCGGCGGAGAGGTGGACGCGTTTGCCGATCTGGGCGCAGGAGCCGACCAGGGCGTGCGAGTCGATCATGGTTCCCTCGTCGACGTAGGCCCCGACGTTGACGTAGGCAGGAGGCATGATGACGACGCCTTTGGCGAGGTACGCGCCTGCGCGGACAGAGGAGCCGCCGGGAACGATTCGGACGCCGTCTTCGGGTGTGAAGGCGCGCGCGGGGTAGGTGTCCTTGTCGATGAAGGTGATCTGTGGGGGACGGCCGAACAGCTTCGCCGGGGTATGGAAGCCGACGAGGGACTGATCGGTGAGCACGCCGAGGCGGAAGCCGAGGAGGATGCCGCGTTTGACCCAGGCGTTGACGCGCCAGCCGGTGGGCTGCGCCGGGTCGGGCTCTGCGGAACGGAGGAGGCCGGACTCGAGGCCGTCGCGGAGCTGGTGGAAGGCCGCTTTCGCGTCGGCATCGCCTATGGCGGCTGCGCCGGCAGCGAAGTGGTGCTCGATCCGGAGTTGAAGGTCTTCGGCGGTCATGGCAGTGGCTCCGGAGGCGTTCGCCTGGGTGTACCCCTCCTCCCTCTCTGGCTTCTCATCAGTTGCAAAAAAGGGCAGTAGGCACAAAGGCGGTGGATTCAAGAGTGAGGGACGTAGTCCATAGGTTTCCGACGCAGGCCGGGTGGACTGCGCGTCGCTGACAAGGACTTGTGTATAGCTTGAAAAGCTTGTGTGTCGTTCAATTGTAGCTGGTTGGAGGGGGGTGAAACGGCCAGCTATTTTTCAGATAGATGGTGCTGGATTCCAATGGCTCAGTGGGCGTTGGTGGCCACCTGTGCGGTTGTTGACGACCTGTGGGGTTGACGCGCGCGGCGCGTGCCGGCGGGCGGAAGGCGGGTGCGGAAGGTGGATCAGAGTCTGCGGCCGGGAAGGACGGCAACGGCGGAGCCTTCGGCGAGGAGGATGTTGTCGGGCGGGCGGTGGGCGAGGTCCGCGAAGGCGGGGCCGTAGAGGGCGGCGGTGTCGAGCTGGATGGTGTGGGAGCGGATGGGGTAGGTGGACCAGCGGGGGTGGAGGATGCCGTACTCGGATGTCCGGGCGGAGGCGCGGGAGAGGAGTCCGCGGATGCGGCGGGTGTAGCCGAAGTAGTGCTCGGTGATGAAGTGCTCGATGGAGTGGGGGAGGATGGGTTGTGGGGTGGGATCGGCGGTGGCGGCGATGGTCTGCCAGGTGTTGTGCAGGCGGAGCTGGTAGGCGACGGCGAGCGTCGCTGGTGTGCGGGGTTCGGCGGCGCCGGGGGTCGGGGTGATGCGGTGGCGCATGGGGAGGGTGCGGTAGGGCTCCTGGTAGAGGGTGCGGGCGACGAGGGAGATGGCGTGGCGGGGGACGATCTCGGATACGAAGACCACGCCGCGGCGGTGTTCGCCCTGCGGGGTCGTACGTTTGACGTAGAAGCGGAGGTTGATCTCGGGGAAGCGGGTGTGGAAGGGGAAGGGGATGCCGAGGACGCGGACGCGGGTGAAGAGGAAGCCTACGAGGGAGACGAAGCAGCGGGGGTGGGT
>JALYIA010000037.1 GCA_030776065.1 Acidobacteriota bacterium | reverse complement strand
CCTCCAACCCGAACCCGCAACGACACAACCCGAATCCGCAACCGGACAAACCGAATCCGCCACCGTACAAACAGCCGCCACCGTACAAACAGCCGCCACCGCACAAACAGCCGTCACCGGTTAGCTTCATCACCACTTTTTGTTTGTCATTCCCGAAGGGAATCCGCTTCTTGCCGTTGGCCATCGCAGTCGCCCTCATTTGCCATTCCCGAAGGGAATCCGCTTCTCGGCCGTCGCCCTTGCCGTTTCGCCTGTCCCCGCCGAACAAATCGGCTCCGGAGCGCCAAAGGCGCGCAACATACTAGCCTAGGCCGAAGGCCTAGGTAAGCAGCCACCAGAAGCAAAAAGGGCTGAAAGCCCGACACATCGTCCCAGGAAAGACGCTACGCAATGAACTTAAAAATCGCCATCCTAGCCGGAGACGGCATCGGCCCCGAGGTCACCCGCGAAGCCGTCGCCATCCTCAAAGCCGTAGCCGAGTTCGGCGGCCACGACTTCACCTTCACCCCGCTCCTCCTCGGCGGCGTGGCCATCGACGCCACCGGCTCCCCGCTCCCCACCGCCACGCTCGACGCCTGCCTCGAATCCGACGCGGTCCTGCTCGGCGCCGTCGGCGACAACAAGTTCAACGCCCTCCCCCCCGACAAGCGCCCCGAGGCCGGCCTCCTCCAGATCCGTCAGGCGCTCGGCGGCTTCGCCAACCTCCGCCCCTCCATCGGCTACCCCGCGCTCGCCGAAAACTCCCCCCTCCGCCCCGAGGTCACCAAAGACGTCGACATCCTCTTCGTCCGCGAGCTGCTCGGCGGCCTCTACTTCGGCCAGCCCCGCGCCTGGGACCGCGAAGCCCAGCGCGCCCACAACACCATGGTCTACACCCGCGCCGAGATCGTCCGCGTCGCCCGCATCGCCTTCGAGCTCGCCCAGAAGCGCCGCAAAAAAGTCACCTCCGTCGACAAGGCCAACGTCCTCGAGGTCTCCCAGCTCTGGCGCGCCACCGTCACCGAACTCGCCAGGGACTACCCCGACGTCACCCTCGAACACCAGCTCGTCGACTCCATGGCCATGCACCTCATGAACATCCCCCGCAACTTCGACGTCGTCCTCACCGAAAACCTCTTCGGCGACATCCTCTCCGACGAGGCCGGCGTCATCACCGGCTCCCTCGGCATGCTCCCGTCGGCCACCATCGGCGGCGCCGTCAACCTCTACGAGCCCGTGCACGGCTCCGCTCCCGACATCGCGGGCACCGGCAAGGCCAACCCCCTCGGCGCCATCCTCACCGCCGCCATGGTCCTCCGCCACTCCGCCGGCCTCGAACAGGACGCGGCCGCCATCGAGTCCGCCGTCGCCAAGGTCCTAGCCGCCGGCCACCGCACCCCCGACATCGCCCGCGGCTCAGACAAAGCCACGCAAACCGTCACCACCCAGCAGATGGGCAAGCTCGTCCACCAGGCCCTCGCCGAATCCATCGACCGCCGCCAGTCGATGCACGCCGTCTAACGCCTTCCGTTCGCCATCCCCAAAGGAGGGGGATCCAACGCCGTTCGTTTGTCCTCCCCGCCGTTCGTTTGTCATCCACGAAGGAGATCTAAACGCCGTTCGTTTGTCATCCCCAAAGGAGATCTAACACCCTTCGTTTTGTCATCCCCTAAGGAGATCTAACACCCTTCGTTTTGTCATTCCCAAAAAGGGGGGATCTAACACCGTTCGTTTGTCATCCCCGAAGGGGATCTGCTTCTGCCTTTTGCCCTTGCCGTCGCACTTGCCTCGCACTTGCCCTATAGCCGTCGCCCTTGCCGTCGCTCTTGCCCTCGCCGTCGCCGTCGCCCTTACCGTCGCCGTCGCCCATGCCGTCGTCTCTGAGATAGGTCGGGGCTTCAGCCCCGACTCAACCGCAACCGAAGAAAAGGGGCTTTAGCCCCCGGGACCGACCGTCCAACCACCATGCTCACGCCCCAAAACAAACCCGCCGCACTTGACACAAACACCCGCCCCACCGCGGCTCACGCCCTCCCACGTCAACCCGAAACGCGGTCCAGGTCCAGACTTAACCCCTTATTCCGGGATACTTTAGGACTTAAGTACAGGGGTACCCCCGACCCGCGCCGTTTTGGCGTCGCACGCGCCGCCCTCTGTCTTCTCCTCACACCCTTCATGGCAAACGCCCAGATCGCCCCCCTCGCCCCGGCCGATCCACCCAGACCGCCGAAGCACGCAAAACCCGCCTCCGACACTATCGAGTGGGTCTGGGAGTACACGCCCGACAAAGACCACCCGGAAGGCCGCGAGAACGACCTCCTCCAGGACATCCGCTTCAAGCCGCTCCTCGACCAGTACTTGACCGCCCCGCAATCCTTCTGGGGAACCCCCATCGACGGCCGTCCTCGCACCCTCGCCACCACCGCCCTCGACCACCTCACCGTTCCCGGCAAGGTCCTCGCCGACGACAAACGATACGTCGCCATCACCGGCTGCGTCGTCCACTTCTGCCCCGCGCGCGGCCTCCTCTTCCTCGATCTCGGCGGTCCGAAAGACCGCGGCAACGCCCAGCACCTCGTCGTCTTCGCCGCCATCGACTGGGTGAAACAAGGCCGCCCCACCACCGATCCCACCGCCGAATACACCCTCTGGCTCTTCCCCGACATCCACCTCGCACCCGACTCCGCGCCCCTTCCCCTCAAGCGAGCCCTCGCCCGCTGGGCCGCAGAACCCCTCCCCGGCTCCGGAATCGTCGAAAACATCACCCACGCCATCCTCGTCGATCCCGACGGAACACCCCACGAAGCGGCCCCTGCCCTGCTCGGCATCACGCCGAAATCGGCCACACCCGAACCCGATTCCGCACCAGCCCTGAAACCCCGCAACTGAAGCGAACAACGTAGAACGGACAACGTAGAACGGACAACAAAAATGACCACAAACACCGCACCGCGCACGCTCTTCGAAAAAGTCTGGCAGTCCCACCTCGTCGCCGAACCGGCAGGCGAGCCCTCGATCCTCTACATCGACCTCCAGCTCGTGCACGAGGTTACCTCGCCCCAGGCGTTTGAAGGCCTGCGATTGGCAAATCGCAAGCTCAGGAGACCGGATCGTCACATCGCCACGGTCGACCACAACGTCCCCACCACCTCCGTCCACGACCGCCTCGTCATCGCCGACCAGATCGCCGACGCGCAGATCAAGGCCCTCCGCCGCAACTGCGCCGACTTCGGCGTCGAGTTCTTCGACGTCCAGGACGCCTCGCAAGGCATCGTCCACATGATCGGCCCCGAGCTCGGCGCGACCAAGCCCGGAATGACCATCGTCTGCGGCGACTCCCACACCTCCACCCACGGAGCCTTCGGCGCGCTCGCCTTCGGCATCGGCACCTCCGAGGTCGAGCACGTCATGGCCACCCAGACGCTCCCGCAGGACAAGCCCAAAACCTTCCGCATCACCGTCGACGGCCAGCTGCCCTTCGGCGTCACCGCAAAGGACATCATCCTCGACATCATTCGCCGCATCGGCACCGCCGGCGCAACCGGCTACGCCGTCGAGTACGCAGGCTCAGCCATCCGCGCGCTCTCGATGGAAGGCCGCATGACCATCTGCAACATGAGCATCGAGGCAGGCGCACGCGCCGGCATGATCGCCCCCGACGAGACCACCTTCGCCTACCTCAAAGGCCGCCGCTTCTCCCCCGGAACTATAAGTGCCACAGAGACGGGTGCCCCATCCTCACCGGCGGCCTCATCGCCGGTTAGGGTGGGTTCGCAGCGCTCCGAAGTCGATGAAGCCGTCTGGAACGAAGCGGTCTCTCATTGGAAGACGCTGCCCACCGACGAAGGCGCAACCTTCGACCGTGAGCTCCACATCGACGCCGCCACCCTCCAGCCCGCCGTCACCTGGGGCACCTCACCGGGCATGACCACCACGATCGGCGCCAACGTCCCCACACTCGACGACGCGCCCAGCGACGCCGACCGCAAGTCCTTCGAGCGCGCCTATGAGTACATGGGCCTCGAGCCCGGCACGCCCATGGAGCAGATCCGCATCGACGCTGTCTTCCTCGGCTCCTGCACCAACGGCCGCATCGAAGACCTCCGCGCCGCCGCCTCGATCGTCAAGGGCCACCACGTCGCCACCAGCGTTCGCGCCATGGTCGTGCCCGGCTCGCAGGCGGTCAAGCGCCAGGCCGAGTCCGAAGGCCTCGACCAGATCTTCCGCTCCGCCGGCTTCGAGTGGCGCGAGCCCGGCTGCTCCATGTGCCTCGGCATGAACCCCGACATCCTGCAGCCCGGCGAGCGCTGCGCCTCCACCTCCAATCGCAACTTCGAGGGCCGCCAGGGCCGCGGAGGCCGCACCCACCTCCTCAGCCCGCAGATGGCCGCCGCCGCCGCCATCACCGGCCACCTCACTGATGTCCGCACGTGGAAAGACTAGTTGTCCGTTGTCAGTTCTCCGTTCTCAGTCGGAGCCTGGCACAGCAACTGGCAACTGAGAACTGAGAACGGAGAACGCTTCATGATTCCCATCAACGTCCTTACCTCCACCGCCGTGCCGCTGCCGATGCCCAACATCGACACCGACCAGATCATCCCCAAGCAGTTCCTCAAGCGCATCGAGCGCACGGGCTACGGCGAGTTCCTCTTCTTCGACTGGCGCTATGACCTCGACACGCCCGACCACGCCGCGCCCCGCCCTGACTTCGTCCTGAACAAGCCCGAGTACAAGGGCTCGCAGATCCTTATCGCCGAAAAGAACTTCGGCTGCGGCTCCTCGCGCGAACACGCCGCGTGGGCGCTCAACCAGTACGGCTTCCTCGCCGTCATCGCGCCCAGCTTCGCCGACATCTTCTTCTCGAACGCCGGCAAGAATGGCATCGTCCTCGTCCGCCTCTCGGACGAAGACGTCGAGACGCTCATCCAGCGCTCCACCGCAAACCCGAAGCACCTCATCACCATCTCGCTCGATGCCCAGACCGTCACCGACGAGCTCGGCTTCAACGCCCACTTCGACATCGACCCGTTCCGCAAATACTGCCTGCTGAACGGCCTCGACGACATCGGCCTCACCCTGCGCCACGAAGCCGACCTCGACAACTTCGAATCCCAACACGACAAAGAATTCTGGTCCGCGCCGAAGGGCCTAACGTATTAACCCGATGCACGATCACCATCGATGAACGCGGGATAAACAAGAGTTGAGCGCAGATGAAGATGAAGATGAACACGGATGAAGATGAACACGGATCAACACGGATGAACAAGAGATGAGCCCGCATGAACACGGGTGAGCGCGGATAAACACGAGATGCACAAGAGATAAGCGCCAAAGGCGCGACACATAACAGCCTAGGCCGAAGGCCTAGGTACAACCGAGCCAAACGATCCCAGGGCTGAAGGCCCGGCACAATCGCCAGCAACGAAAGGCACGCAGTGAGCACTCTCGATCCCGCAAAGAAGAACTCCATCGTCCTCACCGAAGGCCCGGACCGCGCCGCGGCCCGCTCCTACTTCCGCTCCGTCGGCTTCTCGAAGGACGACCTGCACAAGCCCATCATCGGCATCGCCAACACCTGGACCGAGATCGGCCCCTGCAACTTCCACCTCCGCCAGGTCGCCGAGGCCGTCAAGCAGGGCATACGCGAGGCCGGCGGCACGCCCATGGAGTTCAACACCATCACCATCCACGACGGCATCACCATGGGCACGCAGGGCATGAAGGCTTCGCTCGTCTCGCGCGAGGTCATCGCGGACTCGATCGAACTCGTCGCACGCGGCAACTCCTTCGACGGCCTCGTCTGTATCGCCGGCTGTGACAAAAACATGCCCGCCGCCATCATGGCGCTCGCCCGCCTCGACATCCCCGGCCTCATGCTCTACGGCGGCTCCATCGCGCCCGGCCAGCTGCACCAGCCTGACGGCACCACGAAGGAAATAACGATCCTGCAGGTCTTCGAAGGCATGGGCTCGCACGCCGCCGGAAAAATAAACGATGCCCAGCTCGAAGCCCTCGAAGCCGCGGCCTGCCCCGGCCCCGGAGCCTGCGGCGGCCAGTTCACCGCCAACACCATGGCCATGGCCGGCGAGTTCCTCGGCATCTCGCCCATGATGATCTCGGGCGTCCCCGCGATGTCGCCCGAGAAGCACGAGGCCTCGCGCCAGGCCGGCCGCGACATCATGGAGATCGCACGCCGCGGCCTCAAGCCCTCGCAGATCATCACGCGCCAATCCATCGAGAACGCCATCGCCGCCGTCGCCGCATCCGGCGGCTCCACCAACGCCGTGCTCCACCTGATCGCCATCGCGCACGAGCTCAAGATCCCGCTCACGATGGAAGACTTCGACCGCATCTCCGAGCACACGCCCTTCATCTGCGACCTCTCGCCCGGCGGCAAGTACAACGCGAAGGACTACCAGGACGCCGGCGGCTCGCGCCTGCTCGCGCAGCGCCTTCTGCAACGCAACCAGTTACATGACGGCCCCACCGTCTCCGGCAAGACCATGCACGAAGAGGCCGCGCTCGCCCACGAGACCCCCGGCCAGCCCGTCATCTACGCATGGGACAAGCCGCTCAAGCAGACCGGCGGCCTCGTCATCCTGCGCGGCAACCTCGCCCCCGAGGGCTGCGTCGTCAAGGTCGCCGGCCACGAGCGCCTCCACCACACCGGCACCGCCCGCGTGTTCGACAACGAAGAGGACTGCCATCGCGCCGTCGAAGAGGGCCGCATCAACCCCGGCGACGTGCTCGTCATCCGCTACGAGGGCCCGCGCGGCGGCCCAGGCATGCGCGAGATGCTAGCCGTCACCGCCGCGGTCAAAGGCATCCCCGCATTGAGCGACACCGTCGCTCTATTAACCGACGGACGCTTCTCCGGAGCCACCCGCGGCCTCATGGCCGGCCACGTCGCGCCTGAAGCCTTCCTCGGCGGCCCCATCGCCGCAGTCCACGAAGGCGATACCATCACCTTCGACATCCCCGCCCGCACGCTCACCCTCAACGTCCCCGACGAAGAGATCGCCGCCCGCCTCAAACACTTCAAAGCCCCGGCCCCACGCTTCCAGCGTGGCGTCTTCGCCAAGTACGCCAACACCGTAAGCTCCGCCTCGCAGGGAGCGATCACCTCGTAAGAACAATGACCAAGACGACAAAATACGCGTTGATAGCGGGAATTGTGGTTCTTTCAATTGCTGCTTTGCCGTTCGTCGTAGTTTTGCCGTTCGCAGCATCCAACGCCGTCGCGGCTCTCTATATTGCTGTCTTCGACAGGCGACCGACCGATGCAGAGCTAGTCGGTAAATTCGTGTACAACGCAGAATGGGGGACCGCAATCCTGGAACTCCACCCTGATCACAGCTTCTCAGAGGAGATCGCCCCCAAGACACAACAGGCAAGTTTGGTGACGGGCCGCTGGTCATCGGAGTCGGGAGACGAAGGGTTCAGCGCCGAGGTCAGCCTTAAGCCGTTCATCGGGGTAAATGATTTTTCAAGAGGAACGCGTTTTGACGTAGCAGGACTGAATTTCTACAGACAAAGGTTTGGCTCCGTATATGGAGAGATCGACCCTGATACTGGCGAACGGTTCCTCAAGCAATAACAAATTTTCAACACTGAGCAAGAGGTAGACAGATGGCAACTAACAACCAACACCCGACCCTAACCGGAGCCGAGATCCTCTGGGCCACGCTCGCCGGCGAAGGCACCACCACCGTCTTCGGCTATCCCGGCGGAGCCATCCTGCCCGTCTATGACGCCCTGCGAAAGTTCCCCACCATCCACCACGTCCTCGTCCGCCACGAGCAGGGCGCCGCGCACATGGCCGACGGCTACGCCCGCGCCAGCGGCCGCCCCGGCGTCTGCATGGCCACCTCCGGCCCCGGCGCCACCAACCTCGTCACCGGCATCGCCACCGCCATGCTGGACTCTATCCCCATCGTCTGCATCACCGGCCAGGTCTCCTCGAAGGTCCTCGGCTCCGACGCCTTCCAGGAGATCGACATCACCGGCATCACGCTGCCCATCACCAAGCACAACTACCTCGTCACCCGCGCCGAAGATATCGCGCCCACCATCCGCGAGGCCTTCCAGGTCGCCACCTCCGGACGCCCCGGCCCCGTCCTCGTCGACATCACAAAAGACGCGCAGCAAGCCTCCGCCATCTTCGACTTCGACGCCGCCGCGCCCGCGCCGCACCGCCCGCACCCCATGCTGCGCGCCGAGTCCTCCGCGATCCGCGAGGCCGTCGAACTCATCCGCAACGCAAAGAGGCCGCTCATCCTCGCCGGCCACGGCATCCTCGAATCGCGCGCCGGCGAAGAGGTCCGCGCCTTCGCCGAACTGCTGCAGGTCCCCGTCGCCAGCACCCTCCTCGGCCTCGGAGCCTTCCCCACCTGGCATCCGCTCTCGCTCGGCATGATGGGCATGCACGGCGAGTCCTGGGTCAACAACGCCATCCAGCAGGCCGATCTCCTGCTCGCCTTCGGCATGCGCTTCGACGATCGCGTCACCGGCAACCTCGCCCACTACGCGCCCAACGCGAAGAAGATCCACATCGACATCGACCCCTCCGAGATCAACAAGAACGTCAAGGTCGACGTCGCCCTCATCGGCGATCTCAAAGGTGTCCTCAACACCCTGCTGCCTCTGCTGCCCCCAACGAACACCGAGCAAAGGACAGCGGACACCCCATCCACTCCCTGGCTGCGCGAGATCGACACACTCAAAGGCGACGCCTCCGTGCGCGACATCATCAACCTCCCCGACAACGGCCACCTCTACGCCGCGCACGTCATCCACGACATCTGGCGCGAAGCGGAGGCCGCTGGAAGATTGGCCCACACCATCATCGCCACCGACGTAGGCCAGCACCAGATGTGGGAGGCCCAGTACTTCAAGCACGACACCGAGCGCACCCTCATCACCTCCGGCGGCCTCGGCACCATGGGCTTCGCGCTGCCCGCCGCCATCGGCGCGAAGGCCGCGTGCCCCGAGAAGGACGTCTGGGTCATCGCCGGCGACGGCGGCTTCCAGATGACCGCCGCCGAGCTCTCCACCATCGTCCAGGAGGGCCTCGCCATCAACATCGCCGTCATTAACAACGGCTTCCTCGGCATGGTCCGCCAGTGGCAGGAGGCCTTCTACGACAAAAACTACTCCGCCTCCCCCATCCTTTCCCCCGACTTCGTCAAGCTGGCCGAAGCCCACGGTATCGCCGGCGCACACGTCAGCAAACGCCCCGACGTAACCCCCACGGTCACCCGCGCCCGCACCTCAGGCAAGCCGTTCCTCATCAACTTCCAGGTAGAAAAAGAAGACGGCGTCTACCCCATGATCGCCCCCGGCGCCGCCCTCCACGAAATGGTCCGCCGCCCCGTCCACAACCCCCTCCTAGAAACCGCCGAGGACGAATAGCATGCCATCCCTCACAATTTCGGAGCGCCTCAGAAAAAAGCGCCAAAGGCGCGCCCAATTACAGCCTGGGCCGAAGGCCTAGGTTAGGTGGCCAACAAAACCGAGCGCTGAAGGCGCGACCTATATCCCGGCACTAATCCCAAACGTATCTTTCATCGAACGCCACATGATATTTCTCAAAAAACACTCGCATCTCGGCCTGGAAATCTCGTTTACGATGATGCGTTTCCTGTCCATCGATATACCGGATCAATGTTCCGGTATATCGATGGAC
>JALYIA010000036.1 GCA_030776065.1 Acidobacteriota bacterium | reverse complement strand
CTGCCCCACCACCCCCGCCGTCAGCCTCCGCAGCGTCTGCACCATCGCCAGCGTGTCGGCCGCACTCGCGCCCGCAGGCGTAGTCACGTGAAAGCCTGCGATCCCGTGGTTCAGCCAGAACCGCGCCACCCCCGTCAGATCGTCCGTAGCTCTGCCCGGCGTCAACGTCAGCAGGATCCGCACCCCGCGTCCGCTCGCCACCCGCACCAGGTCGTCCAGCTCATCGATCTGCTGCGCCGTCTGCTGCGTGCCCGCCCCCCCCGGCTCCGCCCCATCGCCTTGTACCGGAATCGGCGGCGCCGCCAGCAGCAGCGCATCCACACCGATCGAGCGGAACGCGTTGATCCGCGAAGCCAGCGACCGAAACTCCCCCGGCGACTGGTTCGCCTGCGAGCCTGCACCTTCCCCGGAGAGCGCATTCACACCCGCACCCGCACCCACACCCACACCCACACCCACGCGGTAGATCACAGCATGCTGCCACCACGGATCCGTACTCATGCCGTTGCCCACCCAGTTCGGATGGGCAAGCGTCTGCGCCCACACAACGCCGCACGCAAGCCACAGAGACGCCCCCAGCCACCTCCGCACGCACGCACGCACGCGGCACGTCGTCGACGACTCCGGGCGAAGACGACTTCGCTGCGCCACGTGCGGGAAGAAGATCGGCATAGACGAGATTCTCTCGCTCAACCCGCTCTCCGGGTATGACCCGAATGGTTCGCGAGAAGAACGGGCCCGCTTCCCCAAACGTGTGCTACTCACCCCGCCCCCCGCACCGGTCGACCGAGGCAGGCCGGCCTTCGAGCAACGACCCCTCCAGGCTGCGGCCCGCACCGCGTGGACGAACGACACGAGGATCGAGACAGGGAACCGGCGCACGAAGGCCACAGGCGAGCATAAGGCCACAGGCGAGCATCGCACGCGCAAGCTCCAACTCGGCAGCATCGGGCGCGGCCCTCCGGCGTTCGCTGCAACACTCATCAGGCGATTGTAGTGAACTCCGCGCTGCTAGAATCACACCTGATGCAAGCACACCTGTACCGTGCGACGTACGGCCGATGAGATGCCCGTACTGCGGTTTCGCGCAGGATCGCGTCGTCGACTCCCGCGAGAGCAAGGATGCCGACGCCATCCGCCGGCGCCGCGAGTGCGAGGGCTGCAACAAGCGCTTCACCACCTATGAGCGCATCGACGAGATCCCCTACATGGTCGTCAAGAAGGACGGTCGCCGCGAGAAGTTCGACCGCCAGAAGATCCTCGGAGGCCTGCTGCACGCCTGCCAGAAGCGCCCCGTCCCCAGCGCCGCCCTCGAACGCATCGTCGATGAGACCGAAGCCTTTGTCGTCGACTCCGCCGACAGGGAGCGAACCACACGCGAGGTCGGCGAACTCATCATGAACCGCCTACGGGACATCGACACCGTCGCCTACATCCGCTTCGCCAGCGTCTACCGCGACTTCAAAGACGTCCGCGAATTCAAAGCCGAGCTCGAGGAACTGCTCACCGGCAGGGACGTCCGCAAAAAACCCAAGCTCTAGCCTCTGAGGTCAAGATGCACAGCCGCAAACGACTCCCCACCCTCAGCCTCCTCTCTGCCCTCACGCTCGCGGGCGCAGGCTGCAGCTCCCCAACCGGCACAGCCGCCCGTCAATCCCCCGCGGACCGCCCCGCCGCTGGCCACAGCCGCGATACCCCTCCAACCCGGCCGCTCGACCCCGCCACCCTCGGCGACGTCTCCGGCGTCGTCCGTCTCGCCGGCAAACCGCCCGCTCCCCTCCGCATCGACACCTCGATGGACCCCGCCTGCGCACTCCGCGGCGGCACCGTCTTCACCGAGCAGTACGCCCTCAAGGGAGACCGCCTCGCCAACGTCTACGTCTACGTCAAGAGCTTCTCCGGCCCCCTGCCCCCCGCCGCCCCCCACCAGCCCGTCGTCATCGATCAGAAGGGCTGCCTCTACACCCCACACGTCGTCGCCGTGCAGGTCGGCCAGCCCGTCGAGTTCCGCAACTCCGACCCCACCATGCACAACATCCACACCATGCCCGCCGCCGCCGGCAACACCCCCCTCGACCTCTCCCAGGGACCGAGCGGCAAGCCGCAGACAACGTCGTTCACCACCCCCGAAGCCATGATGCCCCTGCGCTGCAACAACCATCCCTGGATGAACGCCTTCCTCAACGTCTCCGCCACCCCGTGGTTCGCCGTCACCGCGCCCGACGGCCTATTCGAGCTCACCGGTCTGCCCGCAGGCGACTACGTCATCGCCGCCGTGCACGAGAAGCTCGGCGAACAGCAGTTCAAGCTGACCGTGAAGCCCAGGACCGCCGCCCAGGCAGACTTCACCTTCGCCATCAAGGAACCACACCACGACACCGCAGGAGACTAACCCACCCGATGAATCTCTCCAGCCTTCCCGTGCACACCATCCCGCTCTGGTTCCTCGTGCTCGCGCTCTTCTTCCCGCGCCTCTCCATCCTCCTCGCCTGGCTCGAGCACAGCATGATCTCCTTCATCCCCCCGGTCGTCGGCCTCGTCTCAGTCGTGCTTGCGCTGCTCCTCCCCCGCCTTCTCATCCTCTATTGGATCTACCTCGACCAGGGGATCGGCCTCTGGTTCATCCTCCATCTCGTCGCCGCGCTGATGGTGTGGGGCGGCTCAGGCGGCTACCACACCCAGCGGCGCCGCAAGGCGGTCTACCAGTAGGCGCAGCAGCGCGATAGCCGGCTCCCCTGAACCCTCCCCCGCCCCCCTTGCGTGACGCTGGGGCCTCCCGCCGTTTATCCTGAAACAATATGGAACGGCGTACAGTTGGGATCCTCGGCGCGACCGGCATGGTCGGTCAGCGCTTTATTCAGTTGCTCGGCAATCACCCCTGGTTTGAGATCGCCTGGCTCGCCGCCAGCGATCGCAGCGCCGGCAAGACCTACGCCGAAGCCTGCCGGTGGAAGCTCGACACACCGCTCCCCCCGCGCATCGCCGCCATGACCCTCAGGCCCAACCTGCCCGAGGGCACCCCCGCAGCCGAGCTCCCCAGGATCATCTTCGCCGCGCTCGACTCCGACGTCGCACAGCAGCTCGAGCCCCGCTTCGCCCAGGCCGGATGCGCCGTCATCTCCAACTCCAGCGCCTTCCGCATGACCGCCGATGTCCCCCTCGTCGTCCCGGAGGTGAACGCCGACCACCTCGACCTGCTCGAGCGCCAGGCCACGCGCAGCTCCTCCCCCGCCGGCGGATACATCGTCACCAACCCGAACTGCTGCGCCATCGGCCTGGTCCTCGCCCTCAAGCCGCTCCAGGCGCGCTTCGGCATCGAGAGCCTCTTCGTCTCCACCATGCAGGCCGTCAGCGGCGCAGGATATCCCGGCGTCGCCTCGCTCGACATCCTCGGCAACGTCGTCCCCTTCATCAAAAATGAAGAGGAGAAGCTGCAGGAAGAGGTCGGCAAGCTCCTCGGCCGCTTCACGGGCTCCGCCGTCCACATGCTCGACGCCAAGGTCAGCGCGCACTGCAACCGCGTCGCCGTCGAGGACGGCCACACCGAGTGCGTCTCCATCAAGTTCACGCGCAAGGCCACCCGCGAGGAGATCCTCGCCGCCTGGGCCGAGTTCGCGCCTCTCGCCGGCCTCCGCCTCCCCAGCGCGCCCGACCAGCCCGTCCAGTTCGACTCCGCCAGCGACCGCCCCCAGCCACGCCTCGATCGCATGCGCGGCAACGGCATGGCCACTACGGTCGGACGCCTGCGCGAGTGCAGCCTCCTCGACTGGAAGTTCGTCCTGCTCTCCCACAACACCATCCGCGGAGCCGCCGGAGCCGCCATCCTCAACGCGGAGGTGCTCGCCCGCCTCGGCAAGCTCGCCGGCGGCAAGACAACCAGCCCCGCCGCCGCACCGCCCCTGGAGGTGCTCGCGTGAGCACACCCATCCAGGCACGCCCGGGAGAGGCCCGCACCGGCCTCGTCGTCATGAAGTTCGGCGGCACCTCCGTCGAAGATGCCGCCGCCATCCTCCGCACCGCCGCCATCGTCCGCGGACGCCGCGACCGCGGCATCGCCGCCGTCGTCGTCGTCTCCGCCATGGCCCGCGTCACCGACCAGCTCCTCGCGGCGGCAGCAGCAGCCGGCCGCGGAGACAAGGACGGCGCACTCGAGATCGCACGCCGGCTCCGCAACCGCCACACCGAGACCGCCGCCAGCCTGCTCTCCGCCGAACCCCTCACCACGCTCGACCGCCACATCCGCCACGAGTTCGACGCCCTCGACGACCTCCTCCGCGGCATCGCCGCAGTCGGCGAACTCACCCCGCGCACCGGCGACAACGTCGTCAGCTTCGGCGAGCGCCTCTCCTCCCACATCGTCGCCGCCACCTTCGCCGTGCAGGGCCTCCACGGAGCCCACGTCGATGCCCGTACCTGCATCATCACCGACGACCACTTCGGCAAGGCCATGCCGCTCGAAGACGCCATCGAGCGCAACCTCGCAGACCGCGTCCTCCCTCTCCTCGAGCAGGGACACACCCCCGTCATGGGCGGCTTCATCGGCGCCACCCTCACCGGCATCACCACCACCCTCGGCCGGGGAGGCTCGGACTACACCGCCGCCCTCGTCGGCGGTGGACTCCACGCCGCCGCCATCGAGATCTGGACCGACGTCAACGGCATCATGACCACAGACCCCCGCATCTGCCCGGACGCCCTCCGCGTCAAAACCATCTCCTTCGAAGAGGCCGCCGAACTCGCCTACTTCGGAGCCAAGGTGCTGCACCCCGCCACCATCTTGCCCGCGGTGCAGAAGTCCATCCCCGTCTGGGTCCTCAACTCCCGCAACGCCGCCAACGAAGGCACCCAGATCACCGCCATGGCCCCGCCCTGCGCCAGCCCCTTCAAGTCGATCGCCGCCAAAAAACGCCTCACCATCATCGACGTCGTCGCCAGCCGCATGCTCATGTCCCACGGCTACCTCAAGGCCGTCTTCGACGTCTTCGACCGCTACAAATGCATCATCGACATGGTCTCCACCTCCGAGGTCTCCATCTCCCTCACCGTAGACTCCAACGAGCGCCTGCCCGAGATCTGCGCCGAACTCGGCAAGATCGCGGACGTCAAGCTCGAAGGCCACAAGGCCCTCATCTGCATGGTCGGCGAAGACATCCGCGGCCACAACGGCATCGCCGGCCGCGTCTTCTCCGCCATCGGACACATCAACGTCCGCATGATCTCCCAGGGCGCAAGCGAGATCAACATGAGCTTCATGATCGAGGAGTCCGACGTCGAAGAGGCCATCCGCTCCCTCCACGCCGAGTTCTTCGCCCACCCCGACCCCACCGTCTTCGACGCCGACGCACGCGTCACCGCGCAGGCCTGACCGCCGCGCCGCCCCCCGTCACTCCTGCACGCCGTAGAAGTGCGGCAGCGCGCGGACAAGCTCCCCGTACCTCCCCGGATCCATCCGCCCCCACCTCATCGCATACCGGAACTCCGGAAGCCGCGCCCCGGACCGCACACCCAGCAGCCCCGCAAGCCTCCGCTTGCCCTCCGCATCCGGATCGCGACCCAGCCGCTCCACCTGCCGCGGCTCCTGCACAAACCACTCCGCCGCCTGCAGCTCCTGCGTATACGTCGCCACATGCGCCGCACTGCCGTCGATGTACGACTCCACCACAAACAGGTATGCCGCACCGCACTCCCCGCCCAGGCCCGCCGCCGAAGCCCCAAACACGTCGCCGCCATACGGAGACACGATCCGCACCCCCGCAACCTTCGCCTGCGCCATGCGGAACGCGAGCCCGCTGTCGTACGTCACCACCACACCGCACACCCCGCCCTGCCCCCCGCTCCGCCGAACCCCCTCCCCGCGGAGCACACCCGCGATCGCCTCCACCACCTCCTCCGGACGGTCGTTCATCCCGGCCTTCACCAGCCCGTACCGCCCCAGCAGGTGCGCCGCGCCCACCGCGCTCCACGCACCCAGCAGCACCAGCAGCCCAACCCGCACCCGCCCCCTGAGCCTCTCCATCCCCAGCCCCGCCGCCGGAGCCAGCAGCGGAATCACGACCAGCGCGCTCCGCGGCTTTCCCCCCAGTCCAGACACCGCAATCAACAGCAGCAGCACCAGCCCGCACAGCATCACCCCACCCTCTCCCCGGTCGCCACCTCCCCCACGCCGCCCCACGCCGCGCAAGCTCCGCACCCACCCCGCAACCCCCAGCACCAACACCACACC
>JALYIA010000035.1 GCA_030776065.1 Acidobacteriota bacterium | reverse complement strand
CCCGTACTTAAGTCCTAAAGTATCCCGGAATAAGGGGTTAAGTCTGGACTGGTCTGGCTGAACTCCGGTCTGGTCTGGCTTGCCGTGGCTTGATCTGGCCTGACGTCGGCCTGACCTGGGCCTGATCTGGCCGGGGGAGGTTTCTTCGTTGTTTGCTTCTGATTTAAGTATAGCGAGTGGGGCATAACTAAATGCCCGGTTTGCGAGATTTTTGAAGTGCTTTGGGGTGAGTGGGTTGCGAGGATTCGGGAGGGTTTGGGGGGTTGACAGGAAAAAGCGAACCACAGAGGACACGGAGTTTCAGAGAGAGGACACGGAGGAGGGCGGTGGGCCGGAGTTCCGGGGCGCTGCTCCCGTCGGGGTGGCGCTGCTTCCGTCGCGGTGGGGCTGCCCCTGCCTCGGTGGCGCTGCTCCCGCCCTAGCGGAGCTAGGACGGGGCACCCTGTTCACCCGATTCACCCGATTCACCCGGTTTACCCGGTTTACCCGGTTGCGGGGTGGTCATACGGTGTACGCGGGGTGATTGATGGCGTCCAGGGCTTCGGCGCAGCGGAGGCAGACGGTGGGGTATTTTTCCTGGTTGCCTACGTCTGGGACGTGGCGCCAGCAGCGGTCACATTTGCTGCGGCCGGAGCGTTCTACCACGAGGTTAGGAAGATAGTCAGGATCGTTGTGGGTGACGGCGAGGACGTCAACTTCGGAGACGTTGAAGAGCTCGGGGAGAGACGCAAGGTGGCGGGTGGTCGAAGCGTGTTCTTCATCACCAGAGACGTAAAGGCTCACAACCGCTTCGAGGGCCTTCCCTATGACCTTGTCGGCGCGCAGGCTCTCGAGCTTGCCGAGAACCTCCGAGCGGCGTACAAGAAGCGAGTCCCAATCAGCGATGAGCTTTCCGCTCTCGCCTTGCGCCAGGTCTTCGGGGGTGGGGAAGAGCTGGAGGTGGACGGAGCCGGTGGTGCCGGGGAGGGATTGCCAGACCTCGTCGGCGGTGAAGGAGAGGATCGGGGCGGTCAGGCGGGCCAGGGCGTCGGTGATCTTGTAGATGGCGGTTTGGGCGGAGCGGCGGGCGAGGTAGAGGTCTTCCTGCGTGGGCAAGCCGGGGGCCTGGGGGGGGCGGCCGGGCTTGAAGGCGATGGGGTAGGTGTAGAGGCGGTCCTTCAGGACGTCGAGGTAGAAGGCCGAGAGGTCGGAGTTACAGAACTCGTTGAGCAGGTGGTAGACGCGGTGGAACTCGAAGTCGGCGTAGGCCTTCGTGATCCTGGCGGTGAGGTCGGCCGTCTTCGCCAGGATGTACTGGTCGATGGGCTGGAGCTGGTCGAAGGGGATGGCGTCTCCGCCTTCGGCGATGGGGCGGGGGTCGAAGGTGTGGGTCTCGCCGGTAGAGGGGTTGGTCTCGCTGAGGGCGCCGAGGAGGAAGCGGAAGGTGTTGCGGAGCTTGCGGTAGATCTCCTCGGCGAGGCGCTTGAGCAGGGGGAGGGAGGCGACGACGTCTTCGCGGAAGTCGACCGAGGCGACCCAGAGGCGGACGATGTCGCCGCCGAGCTGGTCCATGACGGCGACGGGGTCGATGAAGTTGCCGAGGGATTTGGAGAGCGCCCGGCCCTTTTCGTCGAGGGTCCAGCCGTAGGTGGCGACGGTCTTGAACGGCGCGCGGTTGTGCATGCCGATGGAGCAGAGGAGCGAGGACATGAACCAGCCGCGGTGCTGGTCTCCGCCCTCGGCGTAGAGGTCGGCACGCTTATCGGGGTCGCCCGGGAGCTGCATGGTGTCGCGGTCGAAGTCGAGGACGGCGTGAGAGGAGGCGCCGGACTCGAACCAGACGTCGAGGATGTCCATCTCCTTGCGGAACTCGTGGTGGCCGCAGGCGGGGCAGGTGGTTCCCGCGGGCAGGAGCGCTTCGGGGGTGTTTTCGGCGAGGTACCAGGCGTCGGCCGAGTCGCGGGTGAAGAGGGCTACGACGCTGCGATTGACGGCGGGGTCCTTGAGGGGGTCGCCGCACTTGCGGCAGAGGAAGACGGCGATGGGGACTCCCCAGATGCGCTGGCGGGAGATGCACCAGTCGGGGCGGGTGGCGACCATGTTGGTGATGCGGTCTTTGCCCCAGGCGGGGTCCCAGGTGACGCGTTCGATCTCTTCGAGGGCGCGCTGGCGGAAGGTGGTTTGGAGCTGCTCGTTCGTGGCCGAGATCGCTCCGCCGAAGCTCTTCGCGGACGCGGCCATCGGCGTGTCCATGGGGGTCTCCATGCGGATGAACCACTGCTCGGTGGCGCGGGTGATGACGGGGTTGTGGCAGCGCCAGCAGTGGGGGTAGGAGTGGTCGAGGGTGGCGGCGCCGAGCAGGGCGTTGTGCTCGCGGAGGAGCTCGATGATGACGGCGTTGGACTTGAAGACGGTGAGGCCTTCGTAGGGCTGGGCGGTGCCGGCGCCGAAGCGTTCGGTGTGCATCTGGCGGCCGGCGTCGTCGACGTACTGGACGTTTTGCAGTTGGTATCTTTGTCCCGTTGAAAAGTCGTCTACGCCGTGGGCAGGGGCGGTGTGGACGGCTCCTGTGCCCTGGTCGGCGGTGACGTAGGTGGCGAGGGTGCCGAGGACGGTGCGTGGTTGATCGCCGTCGAGGAGGAAGGGGTGCGCGAAGGTGGCGCGGTCGAGGTGCTGGCCTTTGAAGGCGGCGATGATGTCGGATTGCGAGGCGGGTTCGGCTGGGTGCTTGCCGGACATGAGGTGGCAGTGGGTGATGACGGAGGAGAGGAGCGCCTGGGAGACGAGGTAGATGGCGTCGGGGGTGTCGATGGCGACGTACTCCATCTCGGGGTGGAAGGCGATGGCGAGGGACGCGGGGAGGGTCCAGGGGGTGGTGGTCCAGATGATGGCGTAGATGGGCTTTGGGGTGTTTTGGCTGTCCGATGGGTTCAAGGGCTCGTTCCCACCCAAGCGGAGCTTGGATGGGGCACCCGCAGGGGTACCCGCTGGGGCACCCGCAGACGCACCCGCAGGGGTACCCGGGTCTCTCCCGCCCAAGCTGAGCTTGGACGGGGCACCCGCATGGGTACCCGCAGGCGCACCCGCAGGGGCACCCGGATCTGTGGCGAGGTCGGGGTGGATGGGGGTGGGGTCGGAGGTGAGGCGGTAGCGGACGTAGATGGAGGGGGAGGTGTGGTTGGCGTATTCGACTTCGGCTTCGGCGAGGGCGGTGCGGTCGTGGATGCACCAGGAGACGGGCTTGAGGCCCTTGTAGACGAAGCCGTTCTCGAAGAAGTGGAAGAAGGTCTCGGCGATGCGGGCCTCGTAGGCGGGGTCCATGGTGGAGTAGGGCTCGGACCAGCGGCCGAAGATGCCCATGCGGATGAACTGGGAGCGCTGGAGGTCGAGGTACTTCTGGGCGTAGTCGCGGCAGGCGCGGCGGACCTGGACGGGGTCCATCTCGAGTTTTTTGCGGCCGAGCTGCTCGTCGACCTTGATCTCGATGGGGAGGCCGTGGCAGTCCCATCCGGGGACGTAGGGGGCGTCGTAGCCGGCCATGGTGCGGGTCTTGACGACGAAGTCCTTGAGGGTTTTGTTCAGGGCGTGGCCGAGGTGGATGGCGCCGTTGGCGTAGGGTGGGCCGTCGTGGAGGATGTAGCGGGGGGCGCCGGCGCGGGCCTGGCGGATCTGCTCGTAGAGGCCGGATTGTTGCCACGCGGCGAGGCGGAGGGGCTCGTTGGCGGGGAGGCCGGCCTTCATGGGGAAGGTGGTCTGCGGCAGGTTCAGTGTGGCCTTGAGCGGCTTGGCGGCGTGTGCTTCGGGTGTGTGGCGGGGGGCTTCCGGCATTCTTTCCTCTGTGCGGGGCAAACCTTTATTGTAGCCGTGCCGTATCTCTCTTGGAGGGGATAGAGACTTCCCGGGGGTTCGGTGCGTCCAAGGAAGAGGTATCCGCAGGAATGGATTTGCAGCTCGGGCGCGTCCGTTTTTTTGTAGAATAGAGGGAGCAGCTTGGGGGAAGAGCTTCGGGCTGCGGTGGCAGGGCGGAGACGGCTCTGCGGGCAGTGAATCTGATCGGGGAAGGCAGAGGGCGCCTGGCGGGCTCTGCCGTTTGAGGGCGAGCGACTTTGTCGGAGATACACATCACTCCAGTGGAAGAGGTGAGAAGCGCGGGCCCGGCGCTGCGCGCTGGGGTGTCTTCGCTTGCGGCGGAGGGGATGGTGCTGCGGGACGAGGGGATGTTTGCCTCGTTGTGGAGCAATGTGCGGGACGTATTTTTTCCGCAGAAGCTTCCTCCTCTGGTGCTGGAGTCGACGCCGATTGCGGTTGTGGACCGGATGAAGACGCGGCAGGATCCGCGCGCGACGGCGGCTTCGTTTGTGATCTATGCGGTGCTGCTGGCGCTGATCGGCTGGATGCTGAAGCAGCATGTGCAGTTCTCCGCGCCGAACAAGACGGCGGCGCTGACGGAGCTGACGCCTCCTCCACCGCAGGCTCCGCCGAAGGCACAGGCGATGGGCGGGGGCGGCGGACAGAAGGGGCCGACGCCGGTGGCCAAGGGCGCGCTGCCGAAGTTCGCGGATACGCAGATTACTCCGCCGGCGCCTCCTCCGCTGCAGGAGCAGAAGATCAAGATGCCCCAGCCCACGATCGAGGTGCAGAAGGACCTGAAGATGGCGAGCAACAACATGCCGAACTTCGGGATGCCGAACTCTCCGGTGGTGGGGAACTCGCTGGGCAACGGGAATGGGACGGGGATCGGGCCGGGGTCGGGTTCGGGGCTTGGGCCGGGGTCGGGCGGCAACTACGGGGGCGGCGTGCGGCGGATCGGCGGGGGCGTGTCGCGGCCGGAGCTGCTGTACCAGGTGGATCCCGAGTTCAGTGAAGAGGCACGGAAGGCGAAGTTCATGGGCACGGTGCTGGTGGACCTGATTGTGGATGCGCAGGGACGGCCGCAGAACGTGCGCGTGGTGCGCGGCGTCGGCATGGGGCTGGATGAGAAGGCACTGGAGGCGGTGCGGCAGTACAAGTTCAGGCCGGCGATGGAGGGCGGCAAGCCGGTGGCGGTGGAGATGAACGTCGAGGTGAACTTCCAGATCTTCTAGGGTGGCTGGTGTGCCACGCAAAGCAGGTGTGCCAGGCAAAGCGATGTCCACGCAAATGTGCCCGGCAAAGAGGTGTCCCAGGCAAAGAGGCCCGCGCGAGCGGGTCTTTTTGTTGTGTGCGGGGGTGGGCCTTCCGCGTTCGGCGGGGCGGGATGTGTGCGGGCGGGATGTGGGCTGGTGGGATGTGCGCGGGGGCCGGGCGGAGCTCAGGCAGGGTGGAGCGCGGAGGCTGCGGGGGGCGCGAGCGGCAGGGGAGTGAGCGGCAGGGCGGCGATTGGCAGGGGGGTGAGCGGGAGGGGGGAGCTCTGCCGTGGGCCTGCTCCGGCGGATGGTCCGGCGAGGCGGAAGCGCTCGACGTGGCTTTCGAGCGAGGCGGCGGTGCGGCGGAGCCGTTCGATGCCGGAGGTGGTGGTGGCGAGCTCGCCGAGGTTTTCGTTCGAGAGGGAGTGGATGGAGTCGAGTGCGGCGCTGGACTGATCGGCTGCGGCGGCCTGCTGGGAGGCGGCGATGGCGATCTGGGTGATCATGCGTTCGACGCGTTCGGCCATGCCGATGATGCGTTCGAGGGACTCGCCTGCGAGGTTGGTGGTGGCGACGCCCTGCTCTACGGTGGTGTTTCCGGCGCGCATGCTGCCGATGGCGCTTTCGGTGCGGTTCTGGACGCCCTGGATCATGGCGGCGATCTCGCTGGTGGCCTTTGCGGTGGATTCCGCGAGGTGGCGGACCTCGCCGGCGACGACGGCGAATCCGCGGCCCTGCTCGCCTGCGCGTGCGGCTTCGATGGCGGCGTTGAGGGCGAGGAGGTTGGTCTTTCGGGCGATCTCGTCGATGACGGTGACGATCTGGGAGATGCGGCGGGAGTCTGCGCCGAGCAGGCCGACGGTGGAGGAGGTTTCGCTGACGGCGGAGGCGATGGAGGCCATGCCGTCGAGCATCTGGCGGACGATGGCTCCGCCTTCGCGGGCGGTCTGTGCGGCGGAGCGCGCGCTTTCGACGGCGGACTGGGTGTGGCGGGAGACCTCTGCGATGGAGGCCGACATCTCCTGCATGGCGGTGGCGGTCTGCTGGGTCTGCTGGGTCTGCTGGTCCACGCGGTGGTGGACCTGGTCGGAGGCCGAGCGCATGGAGACGGCGCTCGCGCTGAGCTCTCCGGCGGTTTCCACGACGGTTCCGATGATGCCGGCGAGGCTCTCCTGCATCTGCTGCATGGAGATGGCGAGCATGCCGATCTGGTCCTTGGAGTCGATGGCGAGGGGAGCGCCGGTGAGGTCTCCACCGGCGATTGCGTCGGCGCGCTGGACGACGAGGCGGATGGCGCGGGTGATGCGTCTGCCGAGGAGAAAGGAGACGATGCCTCCGATGAGGGCGCCGACGGAGGAGTCGAACCAGAGGGCGACGAGGACGGAGCGGTTGGCGTGTCCGAGGAGCTCCATCTCATGATCGCGGTCCGCTTCCTGGGTTTTGACGAAGCCGTTGAGCGAGGCGAAGAGGGAGGAGTCGAGGGGCAGGATGCGCTTCTGGATGAGGTCGTAGGCCTGGCTTGTGCCTTCGGGGGTATGGAGTTCGTTCTGGCGTTCGACCTCTTCTTCGAGTTCGCGGAGCTGGCCGACACCGGCCTGAAAGTCGCGGATGCGTCCGAGGTCTTCCGGCGAGAGGCGCGGACCGAAGGTGAGGAGTTTCGTGTAGGAGTTCTCGCCGGCGAGCAGGCGGTCGCGGCGTTCCTTGCGGAAGCGCGCGGAGGAGTCCGGGTCGAGTCCGAAGAGCATGTAGGACTCGAGCGCGCGGACGCTCATCAGGGGTGCGAGGCGGATGTCGCGGATGAGGGAGATGACTGGAAGGCGCTCTCCGGTGACTGTGGCGGAGAGGGCATCCGCCTGCTGCACGCGGAGCTGCGCCACGAAGACGCTGACAAACATCGCCAGGATGAGGACGCCTGTGCTGAGGCCGAGTTTGGTTTCGATTTTCATGGCGGGTGTGGGGATGTCCTTAGTTGTCGGGTGACTCGAAGGCGATGGTGATGCTGATGGTGGTGGCCGGGCCGGGGGCGAAGCGCCAGCGGCGGACTGCCTCTTCCGCTGCCTGACGAAGGAGGGCGTGGCCGGATTCCACGTGTGCATCGCCTACGCTGCCGTTGGGGCGGACCTCGACGGCGAGGACGACGTTGCCTGAGACGTGCATGCGTCGGGCGAGTTCCGGATAGCTTGGGCGGACGCGGAGCAGCAAGGGCCTGCGCTCGGCGGACTCCTGCCCGGGCGCGACTGCGTATGCGAGCGCGGAGCTGAGCGCCAGAATCGACAGCAGCAGAGGACGTGCGACGAGACCCATGTATCCTCCTGGGACACAATGGCCATATCGGCCACCGGTACGAAGGCTTTAGCGGGCGAGGGGTTCGAGCGCGGCGGCTGGGGCGGTGATTTGATCGAAGGTGAGGTCTTCGGCGGGGGAGCCGGTGCGGTCCTTCCAGGCGAGGAAGAGGCGACCGTAGCTGTCTGTAATGGAGCGGGAGGAGTCCACGCCGAGTGCGTCCAGGGTGCGATCGATCCAGGCTGGGGGGCCTTCGAGCTCGGCGAAGGTGCCGATGGGGGTCTCGTCGAGGACGACGTGGGCGGAGGGCTGATCGGGCGCGAGCCACTCGGTGCGGAACTTCTCGTAGCGGAAGACGGGGGAGAGGCCGAGTTGCTCGAAGATCTCCGCCATGGCGGGTCCGTCGTCGAGGTGGGTCTCGGTCTCGATGCGGGTCTTGTACCGGCTCGCGTGGTCGTCCTGGGCGCCGGGCTGACGCTTGTGGGTGAGGGTCCAGAGGTCGCCGTAGCGGCGGAGGCGGAGGATCTGGCGGGAGCTGCGGAGGGTGCGGGCGGGGGTATCGAAGAGGGTGTTGTGCTCGAAGGTGCGGGGTGTGACGAGGCTGAATCCGAGGCAGGTGAGGCGCGCCTCGAGCTGCGCGGGATCGTCGACAGGGAACTTCAACTCGATCTCGGCGCGCGGCATGGGGAGAGTATAGGCCAGAACGGGATACCATGCGGAGATGGGCAGTGCGACGTTGATGCTGCGGGCAGAGGGTGTGGGCGGGGAGGCCTCCGTGAGCCGTGCCGCGGCGCTGCTGCGGGGCGGGGGTCTGGTCGCGTTTCCGACCGAGACGGTGTACGGGCTGGGAGCGAACGCGCTGGACGGCGAGGCTGTGGGGAAGATCTTTGCGGCAAAGCAGAGGCCGCGGTGGGATCCGCTGATCGTGCATGTGGATGGTCGGCAGATGCTGGAGCGGGTGGCGGTGATTCCGGGGGGAGCGGCGGGCGAGCGGGTGGCGCTGTTGATGGAGGCGTTCTGGCCGGGACCGCTGACGCTGCTGCTGCCGCGGACGGCCGAGGTTCCGGATGCGGTGACCGCGGGGCGGGATCTGGTGGGGGTGCGGACGCCGGCCCACACGGTGGCGCGGGAGTTGATCCGGCTGGCGGGCGTGCCGATCGCGGCGCCGAGCGCCAATCGGTTCGGGCACACCAGCCCGACGACGGCGGCGCATGTGGTGGAGGATCTGGATGGACTGATCGACGCGGTGCTGGACGGCGGACCGACGCGTGTGGGGGTGGAGTCCACCGTGCTCGATGTGGAGGCGTTGCGGATCTACCGGCCGGGCGGAGTGACGGCAGAGCGGATTGCGGAGGTGCTTGGCTGCGAGGTGCGGGGGGCGGGGGAGGGGACCGGGGAGCGGGCCCGGGTGTCGCCGGGGATGGGGATGCGGCACTATGCGCCGCGGGCGCGGATTGTGCGGGTCTGCGGGCAGGAGGAGATGCTGGCGGAGGAGGAGAGGCACCGCCGCGTGGGGGTCGGGGTGATGCTTCCGGATGGCTGGAGGGCGGGCGGGGCGGCGGCGGTGTTCCGGTGGGGCCCGTGGGAGGACGCGGAGGTCCTGGCGCGGCTGCTGTTCTTCGGGCTGCGGTTTCTGGATGCGCGAGGGGTGGCGGTGATCGTGTGTCCTGTGCCGGAGATGGGCGGGCTGGGGGAGGCGATCCGGGACCGGCTGGGCAAGGCTGCGATGCGAGGGGACGACGAGGCGGGGAGCTAGAAGGCGGCCGATTCGAGGTGCGTGGCCATGGCGTCGAGCGAGAGGTTGCGGAGCAGGTTGCGGCGCATCCCGGAGTGCACCTGATCGGCGGCGTGGCTGGCGCGCTCGATCCAGCGAAAGGGCAGGGCCGAGGCGAGGCGTTCGAGCTCGGCGCGGAGGTCGGTGTTGCGGAGCAGCTCCGGGGTTCCGGCTCCGAGGAGCAGGAGGTCTTCGAGCAGGAGGGAGAGGGCTCGGAGGAGCTCGGCTGTCTTGGCCTGGCCTTCGGCACCGGCGCGGTAGGTCTCGGTCATCTTGAAGAGCGCGGTGTGGTCGGGGTCGGCGGCTGCCGCGGAGCTGGCGGCGTTGCGGAGGAAGACGAGGGCGTCGGCGCGGGCAGCCTCGTACGCGGCGAGGTTGAAGCCGAGAGCACGTCCCGGGGCTCCCTGGGAGAGGCGGGCGATGAGGGTGCGCTGGGCGGGGGCGATCTCCGGGCGGCGTTCGGCGAGGAGCATCTCGAGCTCCGGGGGCGGCAGCGCGCCGAGCCGGACGATGGCGCACCGGGAGCGGATGGTGGGGAGCAGCTCGCCCGGGTTTTCGGCGAGCAGGATGATGTGCACGGTGGGCGGCGGCTCCTCGAGGATCTTGAGCAGCGAGTTCGCGGCCTCCTTCATCATGGCCGCGGAGGTGACGAGGAAGATGCGGCGGGGGGCCTCGGCGGGCAGGCGGTGGGCGCGTTCGATCAGGGTGCGGACCTGGCCGAGCTTGATGAGGAGCTGCGGTGGGTCGGGGGGGAGGATCAGGAGGTCGGGGTGAGGCTGGATGAGGACGCGGGTCTCTTTCTTGTCGGTCTCGCGGAGGTCTTCGCGCGCGGCGACGGCGGCGGCGACGAGGTCGTCGAGCGGGGCGGCGGAGGCGATTCGGGTGCAGTTGGCGCAGCGTCCGCAGAAGGCGGCGAGGGACTGCCCGTTGGACCAGAGATCGCGGGGCTGGCGCTCGCACTGTACGGCCATGGAGAGCATGAGGGCGAGGGTGTACTTGCCGGCGCCTGCGGGTCCGGCGAGGACGAGCGAGTGCGGCAGGCGGCCGGAGGCGATGGCGGTGCGGAGACCGTCGATGGCGTGGGTGTTGCCGAGAAACTCGTTGAAGTTCGCGGGCAGGACGGGAGTGGGCGGGGCGGGGGGCATGCGGGGCAGCTCCATTCTATGCGGCGGATGTATGCCGGATCTATGCGGCGAATCTATGCGCCAGATCTATGCGGCGGGGGGTGAGGGTGCCGTGGGGGGGTCAGTGGGCTGCGGCGGCGGCCGGGGACGCGGCTGGAGCTCCGCGGCCGGTGAGCTGGCGGAGGAGATCGACCTCGCGCTGGCGGTACGGGGTATCGTCCTGGCGGAAGACTTCGTGGAACCAGATGGGCGGCTGGGTGAGGATGTACGGGTGCTCCCAGGAGTCCCACGGCAGCCAGGTCTGCGTCTTGCCGGCGACGAGGCCCCAGTTGATGGCAGCGACGCGATATTGCCTGGCGACGGGCAGAATCGTGTCAAAGGTGCTGCCGCTGCCGCGCGCCATGTACTCGGTGCAGAGGAGAGGGCGGTGAAGCGGCTGCAGCTCGCGGATGCGGGCCTGGAACTGTTCCGGCCAGTCGTAGCTGTGGAAGGAGATGACGTCGGACTGGGCGAGCTGAATTTTGGTGGTGGCGCTTTCTTTGGCTGGGGTGCTCCAGTCGCCGCTCCACACGCCACTGGTGAGGGGCTGGGTGGGATGAGCGGCGCGCGCCCAGGCAAACACCTGCGGCAGCAGCTCGTTCACGCGGCGCACCTTTGCGGGCTCGTCTTCGTGGAAGCGGCCTCCGTTGCCGTTGTCGGGCTCGTTCCAGACGTCCCATGCGAGGACGCGGGGGTCCTGGGCGAAGGCTCCGACGACTCCCTGGACGTAGGCCTTGAGCTGGGGCTCGACGGTGCGGTCGAAGAGGCGCTGCGTGCCTGGGCTCTGGACCCAGCCGGAGTTGTGGACTCCGGGAATGGGCGGGTGCTGCGGGCCGAGGTGCGGATTGGGCTCCCAGCAGGAATCAAAGAGGACGAGCAGGGGACGGATGTGGTGGGCTGCGGCGAGGGAGAGGAACTGGTCGAGCCGTCTGCGGAGGCCTTCGGGGTCGCTGGTCCAGAGCTGGTCCTGCAGAAAGACGCGCATGGTGTTCATGCCGACGGATTCGCCCAGGCCGAGCTCTTTGTCGATGAGGGCTGGATCGAACGTGGCGGGTTGAAACATCTCAAGCTGGTTGATGGCGTCGGATGGGATGAAGTTCGCGCCGACGAGCCAGGGCTGGGCGTCGTACCAGGCCTGCGCCTGCGCTTCGCTCCAGCGGCCGGGTGCGGTGTTGGTCTGCCCTGCGGCGATGGAGGCGAACGCGAGCAGCACGGAGCAGAGACGAAGGCGCATGAGACTCCTCTGGAGAACGCACCCCAGCATGCCCCAGACGAGGCTGCGTGGCAAGCGCTGCGGGGGAGGGACGGGCCGGTGCGTGGTCCGCGGGGAGGGGCGAAGGCGGAGGCATGGGCGTGGCGGGCCCGGTTCAGACGGCGGCGAGCTCCGGCGGGGAGTAGGAGCCGGCCGCGACGATGGATTCTGTGAACGGGGCGCGGAGGACGCCGCGTTCGGTGATGATGGCGGTGATGTACTTTGCGGGCGTGACGTCGAAGGCGGGGTTCTCGATGGCGACGCCGTCGGGGGTGACCTGGATGCCGTTGACGTGGGTGACCTCGCGGGCGGCGCGCTGTTCGATGGGGATGAGGTCTCCGGAGGCGGTGGCGGGATCGATGGTGTTGAAGGGCGCGGCGACGTAGAAGGGGATGCCGTGCTCGCGGGCGAGGATGGCGACGGAGTAGGTGCCGATCTTATTGGCGGTGTCGCCATTGGCGGCGATGCGGTCTGCGCCGACGATGACGGCCGAGATGCGGCCGCGGCCCATGAAGTAGCCGGCCATGTTGTCGCAGATGAGGGTGGTGGGGATGTTGTCCTTGGTGAGCTCCCAGGCGGTGAGGCGTGTGCCCTGGTTGAAGGGGCGGGTCTCGTCGGCGAAGACGTCGATCTGCTTGCCTTGCTCGACCGCGGCGCGGATGACGCCGAGGGCGGAGCCGAAGCCGCAGGCCGCCAGAGCACCGGCGTTGCAGTGGGTGAGGACGGTGGCCTGCTGGGGGAGCAGCGCGGCGCCATGCGCTCCGAGGAGCCGGAGGTTGGCGATGTCCTCGTCGTAGAGGCGGCGGGCGAGGGCGACGACCTGCTGCTTGATCTCGGCGATGGGGGTGTGGCGGGCGGCGAGCTGGGTGTAGAGGTCGCGGACCTGGGCGATGCCCCAGAAGAGATTGACGGCGGTGGGGCGGGTGCGGGCCAGCGTGTCGCAGATGCGGTCGACCTCTGCGTTGAGGGCCGGGAGGGTGGTGGCGGTGCTGCGGTCGATGCCGAGGGCGACGCCCATGGCGGCGGAGACGCCGATGGCCATGGCTCCGCGGACGATCATGTCCTTGATGACGCGGGCGACCTCGTTGTAGTCGCGTGCGAGGACGTAGGTCTCCTGGTGCGGGAGCCTGGTCTGGTCGAGGAAGTTGACGCCTTCAGGAAGCCATTCGAGGGTAGGGATCATGTCCTGTCCAGTTTATCGCGGCGGAGGCTGGATGAGGCGCTTCAGCGTTGGAGGGCGATGTGGGTGCGGCGGACGTCGGTGGCGGTGAAGACGGCGTGGAAGGGGATGGGGGCGGAGAAGCCGGTGGGGATCTCGGCCAGCGCGCGCTCGATGTTGAGGCGGCCGCCCTGCTCGCGGTCCACGAGGCACAGGACTCCGGCGACGTTCATGCCGGCGTCGCGGGTGGCCTCGATCGCGGTGATGGTGGAGCCGCCGGTGGTGCAGACGTCGTCGACGATGACGACGTGGGCTCCGGGCTGCACGAAGCCTTCGATGCGGCGGCCGGTGCCGTGGGTCTTCTCGGCCTTGCGGACGAGGAAGCCGTGGATGAGCGAGGGCGGCGGGCCTGGGTCGTCGTCGTGGCCGAGCTCAAGCGACGCGGAGAGTTCGGCGATCTCGGTGTGGTCTGCCAGAGCCCACGCGGAGGCGGAGGCGGTGTTGGAGACGAGGGGGTCTGCGCCCATGGTGAGCCCGCCGACGGCGACGGCATGGGGGATGTACTCGCGGATGAGCTCGCAGAGGACCAGGCCTGCGAGGCGGCCGCCCTCGGCGTGGAGCGTGGTGGTGCGGCAGTCGATGTAGTAGTCGGATCTGGCGCCCGAGGCCAGGGTGAAGTCGCCGAGGCGGAAGGAGTGGGTGGCGAGGAGGTCGAGCAGGGCGCGGCGAGGTGGAGTGGGCATGCTGATTTCGATTATGGCACTGCACTTCGCCTCTGCGCAGCAGCACTACGGTGCGGCAGGGTGGGGGTCCATGCGTGCATGCCGGAGCAGCCGTGCGCCGAATGCCGGTACGCATGTGCCGCACCGGTGCCGTGCATGTGCCGCACGTGTGCGGGCGGCGATCCCCGGGGACGGTGCTTACTTTGAGGCGAGCCGTTCCAGGTGGCGGTATCCGCCGGTCTGGACCAGGACGGCGAGGAACACGAATCCGTTGTAGGCCGCGTGCACGACGGCGGAGCAGGCGACGGACTGCGTCCTGATGCGGACCAGGCTGAGCACAAGCGAGACGCAGAACAGGACGAGCATGGCCGGGACGAGGAACACCAGCTGCTGCCCGTGCAGGAGAACGAACAGAAGCGAGGAGAGGATCGCGGAGAAGAGCAGGGCCAGGGGAGTGAGGCTGGTGGACGCGCGCCAGCGGGTGTGGGCGTCGTGGTCGCGGGGGAGCGAGAGCCAGTCGTATGCGATGGCGAGGGAGGGGAGGAGGAAGCCGCGGAAGGCGATCTCCTCGAACGCGGGCGCGACGAGCGAGCCGAAGAACGTGGCGAGCCAGGCAGAGGAGGCCGCATCGAAGATCTTCTCGATGGGCAGGTCTTTGGGGTGGGCGAAGCGGAGGAGTGCTCCCTGGGCCACGATGGCCAGCGCAAACCCGAGCGGGACGAGGCGAAGGGCCTGACGCCGCGCTGTGGCTCCACCCCACTGGACGCCGCTGAGGAAGGGACGCTTCCAGAGGCGCGCGAAGAGGGCCGCGGAGGCGAGCAGGGTGGCGATGTAGGCGACCGCCTGCGAGCCGAGGAGCAGCCTCGGGTCCACGGTGGTGAGGGTGATGCGGCCCCTTTGAGCAGGAGGATGGATGGCGAAGAGCAGTCCCTGGACAAGGATAAGGAAGAGGGCGGCGAGTGCGAGGAAGAGCAGGGCGTGGCCGAGGTTGGGGACGCGCGCCGGGGGTGGGGAGGGCTCACCCGGCTGCGGCTGCGGGGGTTCGGGCTCGGAGATGGGGCGCGGTGGCTGGAGCACGTCGGGCATGGGCGGAGGTCAGGCGGAGCGCTTCTTCGCGCGTTTGGCTGCGGGCGTTCTCGCGGCGGGCTTTGCGGTGGGGACGCCGGTCTTCTTGTCCGGTGCGGTGAAGGAGCCGCGCGGGCGCTTGGCGGGGTCCTGGGCTGTGTTGAGGTCGCGGGGTTGCGGGCCGGCGTGGGGGTTGGGGTGGTGGCCGTTGGAGGATTCGTTTACCCCACCCACGCTGCGCGTGGATGGGGCACCCGGGGTGTTGGTGGCGGTACTCCCACCCACGCGGAGCTTGGATGGGGCACCCGGGGTGTTCGTGGCGGTACTCCCACCCAAGCTGAGCTTGGATGGGGCACCCAGGGTGTTCGTGGCGGTATTCCCACCCAAGCTGAGCTTGGATGGGGCACCCGGGGCGTTGGTGGCGGTACTCCCACCCAAGCTGAGCTTGGATGGGGCACCCGGGGTGTTCGTGGCGGTACTCCCACCCAAGCTGAGCTTGGATGGGGCACCCAGGGTGTTGGTGGCGGTATTCCCACCCACGCGGAGCTTGGATGGGGCACCCGCACCCAGGGTATTGGTGGCGGGCTGAATACGGCCATCTTCAACGTTTGCGGAGGTGGAGGCCGCGGTGGTGTAGTAGCGGCTTAGGAAGTGGCCGGTGTGGGAGGCCGGGACGGTGGCGATCTGCTCGGGGGTGCCGTGGGCGACGATCTGGCCGCCGCGCTCACCGCCGCCGGGGCCGAGGTCGAGGATGTAGTCGGCGTTGCGGATGATGTCCAGGTTGTGCTCGATGATGATGACGGTGTTGCCGAGGTCGGTGAGGCGGTGGAGGACTTCGAGGAGCTTGCGCACGTCGTCGAAGTGGAGGCCGGTGGTGGGCTCGTCGAGGAGGTAGAGGGTGCGTCCGGTCTGGCGCTTGGAGAGCTCGCGGGCGAGCTTCATGCGCTGAGCTTCGCCGCCGGAGAGAGTGGTTGCGCTTTGCCCGAGGTGGATGTAGCCGAGGCCTACGTCGACCAGGGTCTGGAGGCGGATGGCGACGTTGGGGATGTCCTTGAGGACGGGGAGCGCCTCTTCGATGGGGAGGTCGAGGAGGTCGGCGATGTTGTAGCCGTTGAAGCGGACGGTGAGGGTCTCCTGATTGTAACGGCGGCCGTTGCAGACGTCGCAGAGGACGTAGACGTCAGGCAGGAAGTTCATCTCGATGCGGCGCTGGCCCTCGCCCTGGCAGGCCTCGCAGCGCCCGCCCTGGACGTTGAAGGAGAAGCGGCCGGGCTTGTAGCCGCGCTCGCGGGATTCGGGGAGCTGGGCGAAGAGGTCGCGGATCGCGGTGAAGACGCCGGTGTAGGTGGCGGGGTTCGAGCGGGGCGTGCGGCCGATCGGCGATTGGTCGATCTGGATGCACTTGTCGAGCTGCGAGATGCCGAAGACGCGGCCGTGGGTGCCGGGCTCTTCGCGCGAGCCGTAGAGTTCTTTGGCGAGCGCGCGGTAGAGGATGTCGTTGACCAGGGTGGATTTGCCCGAGCCCGAGACGCCGGTGATGACGGACATGACGCCGAGGGGGAAGTGGGCGGTGACGTCGCGGAGGTTGTGGGCGCGGGCGTCCTCGACCGTGATCCACTTGCCGGTGAGCGCGCGTGGTTCGGCGCGGGCGAGGAGCTGGATCTTGCCCGAGAGGTACTGGCCGGTGACGGAGGTGGGGTCTGCCATGATCTCCGCCGGTGTGCCTGCGGCAAGGAGTTCTCCGCCGTGCTTGCCGGCTCCGGGGCCGAGGTCGAGCATGTAGTCGGCCTTGCGCATGGTGTCCTCGTCGTGCTCGACGACGAGGACGGTGTTGCCGAGATCGCGGAGGTCTTCGAGCGCGGCGATGAGGCGCTGGTTGTCGCGCTGGTGGAGGCCGATGGAGGGCTCGTCGAGAACGTAGAGGACGCCGCGGAGGCGGGAGCCGATCTGCGTGGCGAGGCGGATGCGCTGCCCTTCGCCGCCGGAGAGCGTGGCGGCCGAACGGTCGAGAGAGAGGTAGTCGAGGCCGACGGCGTTGAGGAACTCGAGGCGCTCGATGATCTCTCGCTGGAGCCGGTTGGCGATCAGGGCCTCCCGGCCGGTGAACTGCATGGAGCGGGCGGCGGCGAGGGAACGCTCGAGCGAGAGGGCGGTGAAGTCCGCGATGGAGAGGGAGCAGGGATCAGGGATCAGGGAGAAGGGATCAGAGGGCGGGTAGGGTGTGGGGCTTTGTGCTCCCCCACCCAAGCGGAGCTTGGATGGGGCACCCGGTTCGGTGGAGGTGAGGGTATTCCTGGTCCCTGATCCCTGGTCCCTGGTCCCTGATCCCTGCTCCCTGGTCCCTGATCCCTCGATGGGGATGGTGACGGCGAGGGACTCCGGGCGGAGGCGCTTGCCGTGGCACCTGGGGCAGGTGCTGGCGGACATGTACTGCATCATGTACTCGCGGTAGCCCTCGGACTTTGTGTCGTCGAGGTTGGCGCGGAGGTACGCGAAGATGCCGTGGAAGCCGGTGCGGCCGGCCTCGGACTTTGGCGGTCCGTAGAGGAACAGGTCCTGCTGCTGCTTGGTGAGCTGTTCGAACGGCGGCTTGATGTTGATCTTGTACTTCTCGGCGGCCAGCTTGATGAGGCGCAGGAGGTACTGCGAGGAGGAGCCTGGTCCCATGGCGCCGTCGAGCAGGGGCTTGGACCAGTCGGTGACGGTCTTGGCGGGGTCGAAGTCGTAGATGGAGCCGAGGCCGTGGCACTCGGGGCAGGCGCCGTAGGTGGAGTTGAAGGAGAAGGACCGGGGTTCGAGCCGCGGGACGTTGATGCCGCAGTCGGGGCAGGCCATGGAGGAGGAGAACAGCGTCTCCTCCTGCCTGCCGGCGGAGGTCTGGATTCCGATGAGGACGAGGCCGGAGGCCATCTGCAGGGCTTTGAGGATGGAGGCTTCGAGGCGGCGCGTGTCGTAGAGGGGTTGACCGTTCTCCGGTGTCCGTTCTCCGGTGGGAGCAAGAGGTTTGAGGATGATGCGGTCTACGATGGCTTCGATCGTGTGGTTCTTGCGCTTTTCCAGGCGCATGCCTTCGGTGAGTTCGACGATCTCGCCGTCGACGCGGGCGCGAAAGCCCTGCTGGTCGAGCGATTCGAGCTCCTCGCGGAACTCGCCTTTGCGGCCCCGCACGATGGGCGCATAGACGGTGATGCGCTCGCCCGAGGCCTGCACGAGGACGCGTTGGACGATCTGGTCGGAGGACTGGCGGGTGATGGGGAGTCCGCAGTTGGAGCAGTGCGGCTGTCCGATCGAGGCGTAGAGCAGGCGGAGGTAGTCGTAGATCTCGGTGATGGTGCCGACGGTGGAGCGCGGGGAGCGGGAGGTGGTCTTCTGCTCGATGGAGATGGCGGGGGAGAGGCCGTCGATGGCGTCCACGTCGGGGCGCTCCATCTGGTCGAGGAACTGGCGGGCGTAGGCGGAGAGGGTCTCGACGTAACGGCGCTGGCCTTCGGCGTAGATGGTGTCGAACGCGAGCGAGGATTTGCCGGAGCCGGAGAGGCCGGTGACGACGGTGAGGGTGTTGCGCGGGATGGAGACGGAGATGTTGCGGAGATTGTGCTGGCGTGCGCCGCGAACCGTAATGTGGGTGAGTGCCATGCCGTGAGCGGCCCTGCGTGATCCCCGGAGGAACAACAGGCCAAGTGTCTAGGATACGGCATTCGGGTGGAGGGGCGGGCCGGGGGGTTGGACGGGACTGCCGTCCGGGCTGCCAACCTTTCGTACCCCAAACGTATCCGATCAAGCAACAAAAGTGTTAACGTGCCTTTCCTCTTTGACCGATAGGCTTGACTGCAGGACATGCCGGATTGCATCTGCTGGATTTGAGACGTGCAAGGGATGTCCATCGGCTGAAGGGGTGTACGGGTGACTGACTCGATTGTTCTTGTGTGTGCTGTGCTGGGATGTCTGGCCTCGGGTGTGTTGATGGCCTACGGGGTGTGCGTGGCGGTTCTTCGTGTGTTCCTCCAGATGCGTACGCCCGCCGCCACCGCGGCGCAGGCGATTGCGGCGACCGCGCCCCAGGCCGTCCAGGGATAGTCTTCCGGCGAGATCTTGCGGGTTGCAGCAAGAGGCGACGACGCGCCGGAGAACCCCCGCCCGGTGGGGGGCTCTCGAGCGCGCCTGGCGTTGTGGCAGCCATCTATTTGGACTGGCTATTGTTGGGGGCTGGCTATTTGGTGGGCTGCAGGCTCTTGATGGTCTGGAAGATGTCGTCGCCTACGGTGCGCGTCTTGGCGATGGCGTCCTCGATGGGGATGTCGGAGATCTGGGTTCCCTTGAGGACGACGAGGCGGCCGAAGCGGCCGGCGTGGACGAGGTCGATGGCGGCGACGCCGTAGCGGGTGGCGAGCATGCGGTCGTAGGCCGTGGGCGTGCCTCCCCGCTGGGTGTGGCCCAGGTTGACGGAGCGGGTCTCGTAGCCGGTGCGCTTTTCGATCTCTTCGGCGAGGGCCTGGCCGATGCCGGAGAGGCGCACGTGTCCGAAGGAGTCTCGCTTTTCGCCGACCGCGAGCTGGCCTTCGATGTGGGGGAGCTGGGCGCCCTCGGCGACGACGACGATCGCAAAGCGTTTGCCGGACTCCCAGCGGGCGCGGAGCAGGCGGACGACCTCGTCCATGTCGATGGGGTGTTCGGGGGCGAGGATGACGTCGGCGCCGCCGGCGATGCCGGAGGTGACGGCGATCCAACCCGCATCGCGTCCCATGACCTCGACGACCTGGACGCGGGAGTGGGCCTCTGTGGTGGAGTGCAGGCGGTCGACGGCCTCCGTGGCGATCGAGACGGCCGTGTCGAAGCCGAAGCAGACGTCGGTGCCGGAGAGGTCGTTGTCGATGGTCTTGGGCACGCCGACACAGGGGACGCCGCGCTTGATGAGTTCGACCGAGATGGACTGGGTGTCGTCGCCGCCCATGGCGATCAGGGCGTCGAGCTTATGGGACTGGATGACGGAGAGGCACTTCTCGAAGCCGCCTTCGATCTTTTTGACGTTGGTGCGCGAGGAGCGGAGGATGGTGCCGCCGCGGTGGAGGATGCCGCTCGTGGTCTGGAGATCGAGCGGCATCGTCGTGTCGTCCAGCACGCCGCGCCAGCCCGCCATGAAGCCGACGAACTCATCGTTGTAGTGGAGGATCCCCTTGCGGACTACGGCGCGGATGACGGCGTTCAGGCCGGGGCAGTCGCCGCCCCCTGTCAACATCCCAATCTTCATGCTTCCAGTGCTCCCTTTCGGTGAATCGTGCCAAACACCCGAATGATACTCCCTTGGCGTCCTACGGGGCATGGCAAGCTTTGTCTCTGGCTCGAGGAGCATCGCGATAGACGAACACGAGCCGGCGAACGGGAGCGCGTGTCCTGCGATTGTGCTGCTGCATGGGTCGGGCGGCACGATCGGCTTCTGGGCGGACCGCTTCGCGCCGCAGGTCACGGCGCAGGGGGTTGCGCTCTACTGCGTGCACTACTTCGATCGCACGGGGACGCGGCGTGCGGATGCGGCGACGATCCTCGACGGAGTGCACTACCCGCAGTGGCTAGAAACCGTGGGGGATGCGCTGCGGTACGTGCGCGCGCGCCCGCGGGTGGATGCGTCGCGGGTGGCGCTGCTGGGCATCTCGCTGGGCGCGTTTCTGGCGTTGTCGGCGGCGGCCGATGGGGCGAACCGGGTACGCGCGGTGGTCGAGATCTCAGGCGGCATGCCGGAGGCGTATGCGCCCGAGGTGACGGCCGCGTTTCCCCCGACGCTGATCCTGCACGGCGACGCGGATACCGTGGTTCCCGTCGCCCAGGCGCAGGCGCTCGATGCGCTGCTGACGCGCGCGGGAGTGCGGCACCGGACGGAGATCCTGGAGGGCCAGGGGCACTGGTTCGACGGCGGGGCGCAGGTGCGCATTCTGATGGCGACGGCGGAGTTTCTGCGCACGAATCTATAGCGCGCGCGTGTGGCATCGCGGGCGCGCTTCAGGCTGCGGGATGGCGCTTCAGGCTGCGGGATGGGTGGACGCGCGAGGCGCGGCGTGGAGCCGCTGCCCTGTCGGACCCGGGGGACAGGTCTGACAGGGCAGCGGCCCGCAG
>JALYIA010000034.1 GCA_030776065.1 Acidobacteriota bacterium | reverse complement strand
TGATCCAGAACGCATCCGTTGCAAGATGCGGTCGAAGTGTTCGCGCGAGGAGAGCGACCTCGGCGGTCGTGAGGCAATCGAGAAAGAAAAGCGTTGCCACCAGATCAAACGTCTGTCCAGCAATGCACGCTGCGAGTACCTCGGGCAGGTGTGCTTGATGCGTCACGAGGCGGTGCTGGTCTGTTGCGCAGCGCCGGCGAAGCTCGTGAAGCATGTCACTACTGCCGTCGATCGCGGTTGCCGTCAGATCGGGATTGCTCCGGAGCAGTCTCTGCGTGAAGCGGCCATCGCCGTCGCCGAGGATGAGGGCTCGGCGGCAGGTGGTGAGCCGCGGCAGAAGGTGGAGCCGGGCGCGTTCGAGGGCGCGTCCGAAGGTGAGGTATTCGAGGAAGCGATACGGGCGAGCGAGAGGGTCGAAGTTCGCTGGAGACGGCGGGCTCATCGGGTGAAGGGCAGGAGGAGCAGCGGGGCCAGGAGCGCGACGTCGGCCGCGGCGCGGAGGGTGGTTCGTGCGAGGCGGCCTCGGACGCGGTGAAGGACGAGCAGTGCAGTGACCGCGCCGGCGCAAGCCGCGGGAACAGGCCAGAGCGCCGGGCCGCTGGCTGCGGCAACGGCCAGCGCGGCTGCGGCCGTGATGATCGAGAGCGTGCAGATGTGTCGCGCCGAGAAGCTGGTGACCGGGTTGGCCGGAGCGCGCGGGGTGTGCTCCCAGGCGTGGATGAAGAGGCAGTTCAGAGTGGCGATGGCGGCGAGGAGCGCCACGCCCGGCAGGAGCACGAGCCTGAGATCGGGACGGCGCGCGACGGTGGGGATGAAGACTGCGGTCGCGAAGAAGATGCCGACCACAAACTCCTTCGGAAGGCGGCGGGCGACTGCGGTTGCGTGGAGGATGAGAAACCACGCGACGAGCGCGGCGCCTTCGACCAGGTAGAGCCGCAGCGCGGCCGGCGCCAGGCGAGGGATGAGAGCCGAGAGCGCGACACCGGCGACGGCTATCCCGGCGACGAAACGGGTGCGGTGGCGGTGGTGGAAGTGATGGCGCAGTTCGAGGGGCTCGGGATGGCTGCTGCCTCGGGCGTTGAGTAAGCGGGCGTCCAGCAGACGGGCGTCCAGTAGGCGGTCGGCGGCGTAGAGAATCCACACCGCCACGAACATTCCGGCGATGGAGCCTGCGGGGAGCGGCACGTGCGCTGTCCGGGCGAGGAACCACGTCCACACTGCGGCTACAGTTGGCGCGTCCAGCGAGAGGAGATGCCACAGGACGAGCGGGTTGGCGCGGGTTGCGGCCGCGGACGGTGCGGCGGTCTGGATCGCGGTCGGGGTCGCGGTGATGTGGGTCGCGGTAGAGGCCACAGCCTTAATTTTAGGCGCGGCGAATGCGGCACGGCGAATCCGGTGGCGATTGCGATTTGGTGCGGTAGAGTGGGAGCACACTTCCTGTTCAGGAGTTCCCTGCCTTGCGCGTGTCGCCCCTTTGTTTGGCTGTGTTCTGTGCGGTCTCCTCTTCCCTTCTGGCGCAGGCTCCCGGCGCGGCGTCGCGCGGGGTGGCGGCCGAGAACATCGACCGAAGCGCGAGCCCGTGCACGGACTTCGACGCGTATGCCAACGGGCAGTGGAGGGCGACGCATGCGATGCCCGCCGACCAGACCACGTGGGCGATTCGCGTGGTAACGCAGGACGCGACGCGGGCCAGGTTGCGCGGGATCGCGGAGGAGGATGCGGCGAAGTCGTCGAAGCTGCCGGCGGGTTCGCCGGGACAGCTTACGGGCGACTTCTACGCGGCCTGCATGGACGAGGCGAAGGTGGACGCGGCGGGGCTGAAGCCGCTCGACCCGGTGCTCAAACATATCGCGGCGATCCACGATGCGGCGGGCCTGGATGCCGCGATTGTGGAGCTTGAATCCTTGAGCCTTACGGCTCCCGTGGCGCTTGCGGCAGAGCAGGATGTGCACGACACGACGCACATGATCGCGAACGTGCACGTGGGCGGGCTCAGCCTGCCGGATCGCGACTACTACCTGCGCGATGAGGCGCGGTTTAAGACTGCGCGCGAGGCTTACCTGAAGCATCTGCAGACGATGGCCGGGCTCGCCGGCTCGGGCGACGACGATGCCCGCGCGGAGGTTGCGGCGGTCCTCAAGATCGAGACTGCGCTGGCCCAGGCCGGGCAGAGCCGCGTGGCGCTGCGCGATCCGAAGCAGACCGACCACCCGATGAGCTTTGCGGAGCTGAAGACGTTGGCTCCCCACTTCGACTGGGACGCGGAGTTCCGGACGATGGGCGTCCCGACGGCGGGCAAGCTGAATGTGCCGCAGCCGAAGCTGGTGCAGGCCTTCGACGCGCTGCTGAGTTCGGCGTCGCTCGCCGAATGGCAAAGGTATCTCCGGTGGAAGCTGATTCACGGGGAGGCCGCGTACCTGGCGACTCCGTTCGAGAAGGAGAACTTCGGGTTCTTCGGCACGACCTTGACCGGCGTGAAGGAGCAGAGGCCGCGCTGGCAACGCTGCGTGATTGCGACGGACAACATGCTGGGCGAGGCGCTGGGCCACGAGTATGTCGACCGCTATCTTCCGCCGGAGGCGAAGGCGCGGGCGCGGCAGATGGCCGTGAACATCGTGAATGAACTGAAGCTCTCGATCGAGTCGCGCGACTGGATGACGCCGCCGACCAAGGCCAAGGCTCTGGAGAAGGTGAACTCGCTGAACATCAAGGTTGGCTATCCGGACAAGTGGAAGACCTACGACGGCGTAACGGTGACACGTGCGAGCTACCTGGATGACGTGCTGAGCGCGCGCCGGTACGAGGTTCGCGACGACCTGGGGCAGATTGGCAAGCCGGTGGATCGCGGGCGCTGGGGGATGACTCCGCCGACGATGAATGCGTATTACAACCCTCCGATGAACGAGGTGGTGGTGCCGGCGGGGTATCTGCAGCCGCCGGGGTTCGATGCGAAGGGTCTGGACGCGATCAACTATGGCGCGGTGGGCGTGAGCATCGGGCATGAGATCTCGCACGGCGTGGACGACGAAGGCGCGCAGTATGCGGCCGATGGACGCCTCGAGAAGTGGTGGACGGATGCGGACTTCCACAACTTCGAGGAGCGTACCGCCTGCACCACGAAGCAGTACGACGCGTACTTCGTCGAGCCTGGACTGCACCTGCAGGGCAAGCTGGTGACGGGCGAGGCGCTGGGAGACCTGGGCGGCGTGAACCTGGCGTACAGGGCGTACAAGCGGTCGCGCGAGGGCAAGGGGCCGGAGCCGACGGTGGACGGGTTCACACCGGACCAGCAGTTCTTTCTGGCCGAGGCGCAGTGGCGCGGCGCGATCGTGCGGCCGGAGGCGGCGCGGGTTGCGGTCTCGGCCGATCCGCATCCGCCGGGACACTTCCGGGTGGTGGGTCCGCTGAGCAACATGCCGGAGTTCGAGAAGGCGTTCCGCTGCAAGGCGGGCGACGCGATGGTGCGGCCGGAGGCGGAGCGGTGTTCCGTCTGGTAGAGGCGCAGCGTGACGGGTTGGCGAAGAGTTGGTAGACTGAACGTGTGCCGGGTCCTACGCGACGTAATCCCGCCAACCCCGCCAGGTCCGGAAGGAAGCAACGGTAACGGGTAACTACGGGCGCAGTAGGTCGCCCGGTACTTTCCTTTTTCCAGTCCCCTGAAATCCGTGGTGATCCGCGCAATGGCGCAGTAGGTCGCCCGGTACTTTCCTTTTCTTCCCCGGCTTCTGAACGGTCAGATTTCTTTTGGGAGTTTCGGGTTTGTTTGTGGTGCTTGCCTTCTTTGGGGGGGTGGGAGGGCTTGACACCCGCCCTAGCGAAGCTAGGACGGGTGCACCCGTCACCCGTACTTGCACCCGTGCTTGGCTAGCCAGGACAGACACCCGGCGTGGGATCCACGGGCTGTCCGGGCGGATTAGACGCTGAAGGAGGAGCCGCAGCCGCAGGTGCTCTTGACGGCGGCGTTTTCGAACTTGAAGCCGGCGGCTTCGAGGGTCTCGACGTAGTCGACGGTGCAGTTGGAGAGGTACATGGCGGAGGTGGCGTCGACGAAGACCTTGAGGTCTTCGAAGCGGATGACCTTGTCCATCATGCCGGCCTGGTTCTCAAACGACATGGAGTACTGGAAGCCGGAGCAGCCGCCGCCGACGACGCCGATGCGGAGACCGGCGGGGATGGGATCCTGCGTGGCCATGATCTCCTTGACCTTGGCGATGGCGGCCGGGGTAAGGGTGACGGGAGCCGACGAGGTGGGGGCTCCGGTGACGACCTCGGGGGTGGGGGAAACGGTTGCAGTGGCCATGGTCTGAGATCTCCTTCGGGGTGCCGCACCTTCAGTGTATGCCGGGCGAAAGGGCGCGGCAAGCCGATGCTGTTCCTTTGGATGTTCGGGGGGCCGCGGCGGATGCAGTGGAGTGAGGGTGCAGGGTTGCGGGGCGGCGTGCGATTCTAAGGGTGTGAAGGCTCTCCGGTTGCTGGTCGATGCGTTTGTGAACACGTTCGGGATTACGCGGCCCTCTCCGCAGCAGCAGGGCCGTGCGGGTGTGTTCCTCGCGGTGATGCTGGTCGTGGTGGTGGTGGTTCTGGCGGGCGTGGCGTGGGTGCTGCATGGGGCGATGGCGCGCTGAGGGTGAGGGCGGTGGCTTGGGGGGGATAGCTCACGGTGCGGGGTGCCGGGGGCAGGCATCCAAGTCGTCAACTGCGGGTGGATGAGCGCGAAAGATGTATAGAAATGGCACAGGTGCAGGCGTATGATTTCGCCATCACCGCCTCAACCAAGGCGCGCTCGCGGGCCTGAATAGAAGCATCCCGAACGAATGGATGCCGGTTTCCTGCGAAGTTATGGAGTGTTGCTTATGATGGACGCATTGCCAGTCTTGATTGTTATATGGTCTGTGGTGACGGGTTTGTTTCTCGCACTGCTGGCGTATAACGGCACGATTACACGGTATGAAGAGAGCCAGCTCTTCCTGGCCGATATCAACATGAACGAGCAGCAGCGGCAGACGGCGATTGTGCGACGGGTGAATCGGACGCTTCCGTTTGTCCGTGTGCTGGGTTGGGCGTCCGCGGTGCTTACGGTGGCGATCATCTCGATCTACACGTACGACTCGTGGCTGAAGCTGCAGTAGAGCTTTCGCGCGGGGCGGAACCGCCGGATCGGATCGGGGGCCGGGGTCAGTCTCCCTCTCTCCAAGCTCGCTGTGCGACGAGCTGAGCCCGATGCGGCTGGACACGGATGGTCTCTCGCTCTGTTCAGGGGGAGCGGGGTTGGCAGGATCGGGCCTTCCGGGGTGGGTGAGACGGGTTTGGAAACAGGACGGCTGGCTCCGATGGGAGCCGGCCGTCTCTCTTGCGGCGGGGCGGGCGGTTCAGGCGTTGTAGGTGGAGGAGGAGACGCGGCCTCCGCGACCGGTCCAGTTGGTGTGGAAGAACTCGCCGCGCGGCTTGTCGATGCGCTCGTAGGTGTGGGCGCCGAAGAAGTCGCGCTGTGCCTGGAGCAGGTTGGCGGGCAGGTTCTCGGTCCGGTAGCCGTCGTAGAAGGCGAGCGCGGTGGAGAAGGCCGGGGTGGGGACGCCGATCTCGATGGCGTGCACGATGGCCTTGCGCCAGCTTGCCTGGTACTTGTTGAGCGCGCCGGAGAAGAAGTCGTCGAGCAGCAGGTTGGCGAGGTCGGCGTTCTTGTCGAAGGCGGCCTTGATGTTGGAGAGGAAGACGGAGCGGATGATGCAGCCGCCGCGCCACATGAGCGCGATGCCGCCCATGTTCAGGTGCCAGCCCTGGTCCTTCTCGGCCGCGCGGAGCAGCATGTAGCCCTGCGCGTAGGAGACCATCTTGGAGCAGTAGAGGGCGCGGCGTACGTCCTCGATGAAGGCCTTCTTCTCGGCGATGGTGCGGGTCTTCGGCGGCCCCTGGAGCACCTTTGAGGCCTGCATCCGCTCCTCCTTGATGGAGGAGAGGAAGCGCGCGAAGACGCTCTCGCCGATGAGGGTGAGCGGCATGCCTAGGTCGAGGGCGGAGATGGCGGTCCACTTGCCGGTTCCCTTCTGGCCGGCGGTGTCGAGGATCTTGTCGACCATCGGGGTGCCGTCTTCGTCCTTCTTGGCGAAGATGGTGGCGGAGATCTCGATGAGGTAGCTGTCGAGCTCGCCCTTGTTCCACTCGGTGAAGATGTCGTGGAACTCGTCGGCGGTGGTGCCGAGGGAATCCTTGAGGAGCTGGTAGGCCTCGCAGATGAGCTGGATGTCGCCGTACTCGATGCCGTTGTGGACCATCTTGACGTAGTGGCCTGCGCCGTCTTCGCCGACCCAGTCGCAGCAGGGGGTGCCGTCGTCGACCTTGGCGGCGATGGACTGGAAGATGTCCTTGACGTGCGGCCAGGCTTCGGCGTTTCCGCCGGGCATGATGGAGGGGCCGAAGCGCGCGCCCTCTTCGCCGCCGGAGACGCCGCTGCCGATGAAGAGGATGCCCTTGGCGGCGAGATCCTTGGTGCGGCGGTTGGAGTCGGTGAAGAGCGAGTTGCCGCCGTCGATGACGATGTCGCCCTTTTCGAGGTACGGCAGGACCTGCTCGATGGT